>JAHDGZ010000015.1 GCA_020631605.1 bacterium | reverse complement strand
GCCAAGATTTCTACTTGAGCTTTTGACTTATTTTACTACCTTTATCTGATATTTATTAATATGTATTGTGAATGAAGTATTATATAAAATATTTGATTAACATTTTGTTGAGAAAGTTATCCATAAAGTCTGGATTTACTTACTCACCTTTGCCTAAAAACTCCTTTCTAATTCTAGCTCGACCTAGAACTTGATCTTCAAATCTCTCTAAGTGTATTTCTTTGTATTGAGAAACTAAGATCATACAAGAGCCTATACATCCTGTTGTATGACTTGTTGATAAGGTTTCTTCTCTTAGACATTTTTCAATTGTCCTTTCTAGGCTTTATGAGCAATTTGATTGAATCAAGCATGTTCGAATGTGATTGAAGAAGACATATCTGAACTACTGGGTAACTCATCCAGATGTAAAAGTTATTGTGCTGGTACGTGAGAATTCTCTCAAGAAGGCAATTTCATGATTTATTGCTAGACAAACTTGAAACTATTGATCGAATACAAACAATAAAAAAGTAAGAGAAGAAACTGAATGACAAAGATTGGACGCTATCTCAGAATTCTGATTAAAGTATGAAATAAAGAATGATTTAGCAGAAATTGAGTATTTTCAAAATCTTTTAGATTCTGCTTGAAAAAAATACCACAGAGTTACCTTTGAGCAACTTTTTGAAGCTGATACGATTGACAGCTGACTAAGTGCTTTAGAAGAAGTGATAGACTTTTTGGGTATCAAGAAGAACCTCACCAAAACTAATTCAGAAAAGTTAGTATGGAGATTTGATCCAAAGAATATGCGTCAGTCTTCAAAAGCCATATATGATAGTATTCCTAACATCAGAGCAATTAGAAAAAACTTATCTCATTTTTGAGAGATCTAAATGGGCTCAAATACTAAACATCTGAAGTTAGCTATTCTTTTTGCTTGATTGCTTTATCTTATTTCATTTTTTTGATACGCTCAACCTGGTTTCATTTTCGCATTAGACTATGCGTGATGATTCTATTGGCCTTTTCCTGTTCCATGAGAAAACTTATGGATAATCAAGTATGTTATGTATCATCTTCAGGATTTTTGATCAGAGTATGTGGAAAAATTTTTCATGGCTGCTTGGTATGTTTTGGTTTGATTTTGAGGGTTTAGACTATCTAAAAATTGATCGCCCATCGCTGTTCTTTTTACTCTATTGCTACTACTTTATAACCCACGAGTGAATTGAAGGTTAGCAGACTGACAATATAATATTTTGTGGAGCTTCTGTTTATGGATTTATCTCTTTTGTTCATTACAAGATGTCTTCAAAAATACTACTGTTCTAAGAAATTATCGAGAGATTGCACTTTTATGCTTTCTATTACCTCTTTTCTCTGTCCATAATTTAATAATTATCCCATTTCTTTTTTGTCTGAGCTTAGTAGTTCTTTTCTTTACAAAAAACAGACCTGCTTCTAAGAAACTAATTTCTTTCTTGTTAATTTTTGTCCTAGTAAATATTCCTTTATTGTTTCTTCTGTTCACATCTGAGACCTCAAACGTCATATGAAAAGTTTCAGTTTTTGGACAAGAACATCTACAGACCTTTACTGTTGACTCAACTTTACCGTTATGGTTAGAGTCGTTTTTTCTTCATTGATATCGATGAGAGTATCAGAATAGGTTCGCCTCACCTTCATCTATCTACACATATCGATGGATATTCTGATTAATACTTTGTCTATTTGTTGCGCTTTGATTCTATTCAATTGCGAACAAGAAGAATCAATATTTGTCTTGAATATACCGGTTCTTTCTTTTTGCATTAATCTTTCCATGGCTTTTTTCACAGTGACTTTCAACTTCATGACTCATTTCACAATTTAATTGATTTTTGTATGAATATCTGCCATTTTATAATGGGTTCAGGGAACCTCAAAAACGATTAGGAGTTACAGTAATTGTTTATGCTATAGTATGATGAAACTGACTAAATTTTTTGTTTGAAACGCTTAGAACTAAGATTTGAAAAGTTTCATCGATAATATACTTATTGTGCTTTATTCCATTGTTCTACACACCTACCTTATTAGTGCAATCAAACTTAATAATAAAAGAACATCCTGATGATTGGCTTGATCTGAGGTCTGCGAATAAAGAGTTTTTAGACTCAAACATAACCTGTCCTGCTAAGTCGAATGACTTAGTAGATTCATGTTACTGAGTGCTGGCACTACCTCGGCACTGATATCAAAAGTTTAATTTTATAGATAAAGTAGTATCTACTTCAGTAGTAAAAAAGTTTTTTTGAAAGAATGTATTGATAGGAGATACCTTTGAATTCTGAGAAATTTATTCACAGTCACTTAGACCAGAAAGTAAGTTTATTGAGTCATTTATTGCTCCTTGATTGCGTGATGATACAATTAGTCAAAATTATACTCAACTTTTGTTTGTTGGAAAATTACAATCTTTAGGCATTAAATCCATTTATGTTTTTAAAGAATCTGATCGAGAAGAATACTCACCACTTCTAGACTCATTAGTCGAGAACTGACACATCTCATTGGACAAAAATTATATTACTGTTGATGTTTACACTCTTAATAAATCTTAGATTTAGCAATAGTTTTTAGATACCTCCCATATCAACTTTTCTCTAATGGTTTAGCTAATTCTAGTAGTTCTTCTTTTGTTATCCAGTCTTGCCTCCAAGCTATTTCTTCAACACATCAAATTTTCAATCATTGTCTTTGCTCAATCACCTGTATAAACTGATGTGAGGCCATCAATGAGTCGATGGTTCATGTATCAAGTCGAGCTGTACCTCTATCTAGGACACCGACTTTTAGTTTTCCTTGTTGGAGATAGTGATCGTTGATTGCAGTAATTTCCAACTCTCATCTAGCACTCGGCGTAACATTTTTTGCTATGTCTACAACGCTATTGTCATAAAAGTAAATTCATGGTACTGCATAGTGTGATTTTGGTTTTTGTGGTTTTTCTTCAATAGACACTGCATTCTTTTTAGCATCAAATTCTACGACTCAATAACGCTGTGGATCACTTACTTGGTATGCAAAAATATAACCTCAGTCAGGATTTGTACACGACTGTAATAATTCTGAGAGCTTTGATCAGTAGAAAATATTGTCTCATAGTATCAAGCTAACACTTTCATCACCAATAAACTCTTCTGCAAGAATAAATGATTGAGCCAATCAATCTGGTGATGGCTGGACGATATATGTAAACTCACACCCCCATTGGCTTCAGTCCTTGAGGAGGTTTCTAAATGCCTTTTGGTCCTCCGGTGTAGTGATGATTGCTATCTCGTTGATACCGGCAAGCATTAATGTAGAAAGTGGATAGTAAATCATAGGCTTGTCATAGATTGGCATAAGTTGCTTACTGATACCTTGTGTTATTGGTCGTAAACGTGAACCTGTTCAACCTGCTAGAATTATTCCTTTCATAGTCATACTAGTGATAAAAATTGCAATCTATATCCCAAGATGTTTCATAGACTTGTCCATTTGTCTTGCTTGGTCCTTTTCTTTGATTTTTTGTTTTTTCATTACCTTGCGTAAGCGTTTTGCTAATCAAATTGCTACTTTCAGTTTTCCATATTTTCCAATATATATTTTCAATGGTATGATCTGAAGCTTGTCTTGCTGTGTTCTAATAATAATTTTTGCTAGCTCACGTTTATTGAGCAATAGTTTTCTACGTCTTTTTGATTCATAGTAACCAATCTGTTTCACTGATGTATGTTTGTACTGGGGGATGTCTACTCCAACAAGAAAAAGATTTTTGTCTGATTCTTTGATGATTCCTTCACGCAAAGAACACTTCATGGTTTTCAGCGATTTTACTTCATGTCCAAGCAAAACAATTCAAGCCTCATAGGTCTTGAGTATTTCATAGTCTCTATGAGCTGTTTTGTTGGTAGCTATTGTTTTCATTATGTTACTGGAATAGTTAGGATGTCATCCAAATGACTTGATTGTAAAGGTAAAGTTCTACATCTCTATTGCAAGAAGACGAAGAACTAGTATACTATCATAGTTAGATCAGCTAGTAAATCAGCAATCATACTTCTATTCACTTACCTCTACTTCATGATAGACATCACTTTCTCTTCCCGTAAACAACTTCCTGTAGTAGCTGGTTTCTCAACAAGACAAGATTTTTGAGAAAAGTGAGATCTTCCTCAACGAACTCTTGACGAAAAGAATGCAGCTAGAGAAACTTTTGTGGAACAACTTACTGGAAAGAAAGACGTTGCTTATTTGAAACAAGTGTATGGCACTGACTTGCACAAAGTAGAAGAGACTGGCTTGTTTCCAAAACCTTGAGATGCTCTATGGACTGATCAAAAAGAACTCCCTTTGAGTGTTTCTGTGTCTGACTGTGTCCCTTTGCTTTGTTATCTCAATCATGAAGAAAAACCTGCTATTGGTGTTATTCATCTGAGTCGACATTGCGCACATGCAGGACTTGTCAAAAAGACTTTTGATACACGAGCTGCTGCTTGATATGATATAGGACGTATGTATGTCTGGATGTGACCTAGTATCTGCCAAGACAATTATGAATTTGGAGAAGAAGCAATGGAGCTTTTTGGAGATGATTATTGTAGTATGGCTATGTGAAAGACCTATCTTGATTTAAGATGATATATCATAGATCAAATCCGTGAACTCGGTGTAGGGAGTAGTCATATACGTTACCATGCTGCCTGTACATTTGATGATGATAGTATGTTTTCTTATAGAAGAGATTGAAAAACATGAAAGAGCATGTTTTGAGTAATTATGCTAAAGTAAATTTTCTGGCTACACCACAGACTTTTTCTCATTTTCTACTTGACTTGACCAAATCCTTTCCTATAAGTTTCCTACTTCATAGAAACAAAGCCAGTCGCTTGACAACTGTCTATATAGACGAACAACGCTATTATCTGCTTGACTGACTAATCACTAAATCTTGTAGTCCCATCAAATAGATAGGATAGAAGACGTATTATGATTGGTAGATCTATAGTAATCTCACCCAAGAGATGTGTGTCAATATTGGTGTATAAAGTATGTGAAGGTAGTAAATGATCATTTGTTATAATTCATCATGGTTCTAGAGTCTCCTTAAAAAAGTAAAAAAGACTCTCAAACGAACAAGTTGAAGTAAGAATACCAGAAAAGTCTGCAAATTCTTTACTAAGATTAAGTAAACATAAGTTATTAGTATTCTGTTTGTGTAGAGTGCTAATGAGCCAGAAACGGCTTTACCTTGGGAAGGTACTTAGTTGCATGTTAGGCAACGCGTTTATAGTTTGACTTATACAGCCAAAGAGCTGGATAATTAACATTACACATTGTCAACTTGCCTGGTGAAATCTGGGTTGGCAATATTGGTTCTTGGAGCTCACGAACCACGAATAAAAAGGATGGGTATCTAGTACTCCTCAAATTTTCTTACACAGAGTAAGATTCTTTTTGGACGAAGTTATCATCTATGATTTCACATTTCTCATAACGCATTAAAAAAAATCACAATGCGCACGAAATTAAGTAATTTGTTATGGATGTGTTGCCTCATGGCAATCATCACAGTAGGAACAGCAGGAATTAATCAAGTAGAAGCAAAGACGCCTGTCCCTGAGGATCCCGTAATTCATAATGTAGATAGTTATGCGACCGGAGTTTTCTCAGAGGAGCTTACATGGCAGCTTATCGATGGACAAGATGCCAAGGACTTTTTGGACCAATTGGAAGGTTTCAATGGGATAAAAGTAGTAGGCTCTTTCGAAAAAGTCATTGCTCTTAATGATATACCTGATGCAACGGCACCTGATCAATGGAACCAACTTTTCATGACCACAGCCAACGGAGAACCATCAAACGATAATATTCCTTTGTTAGGATATAGAGATGGCGATGCTCCACACTTGAACTGGTTTGCACAAGCAAACAAAGAAGATCGACAGTTTGTAGGAATCAATAGCTATGCCGGGAGTAGTGGAATGCACTACCTCATCCTTTTGGCTAATGAATATGACAATCCTGCACTTACAGAAGATGGACCTTCCTCGCCTTACTACGTAGTAGAAGCTACACTTGGTGATGGAATTTTCAAGAATTGGAGAGCAGATGATGCTTCCTTACTACACAGAACGGACTCAGGAGCGAAACATACCTGGGAGAATACACTTGGCAACAGTTATGTAATTGCGTATCAAGCCACGGATACTGACAAGCCAACATTGATCAATGGAGAAGCACCTTCTTTCATCCTGCATAAGTTTATGGACTGGGAAGATGGTGATGGACCTTACAATATCTTTACTGCAGCTGGATCTGCATTGCAACACAGAACGAACTCAGATGTACATAGCTGGGCAAATACAGACAGAATACTTATTGGATATCAAGCCACAGAAGTTGACCGACCATTGTTTTTGGACATGCATACCCTTTCATCGCAAGATCACGTTGCTAACACAGAAAAAGGTACTGCATATAACTATAATGGCTGGCGAACACATGAAGCGAACTTGCACCAAGGTTATTTGATTACAGCAGATTCCTGGAAGAATATGTTGGGAGAAACATTTGGAGCAGGTGATATACTACTAAGAGATCAATCTCATTTGATTACGGGTAAAGCACTTTTTTCACCTCATAACTTTATTGAAGCGAAAGATGGTGTCAGACTTAATGACTACAGGCTAACACATGATGTTGCCTTGAACAGCATAGACTTTAATGATTCAGGTGTTGGAATTCATAATTGGGATATTGGCGATGGATACAACCTCTTTGCCTTTAGAACAAAAGACAGACACCTTGCTACCGGAGATGTGTCCTTCTCACCTCATGTTATCCTAATAGGCTGGAAAGATGGTGATGGACATACCAAGAATTGGAATGCGACTACTCAACTTGGAGACCTTTCGCTGAAGAAAGCCTCCTATACAGTAACTGATGGACCTGCAAACTCTGCAGATGTAGCCATAGAACAACGAGAAGCTCATACCATATTTGAGGATGATCCAGCACAACATACGATAGCAGAGAATAATGTACGAGTAAGCGATTCCGGGTGGACTGACATTGGACATATTGTCTTGAGACAAGACGGTTCTTGGCAATTTACCGGTCAGACAGCAGGAATAGATGTGAAGCAAATCTTTCAACACAGCAATTCAACGAAGATCACCTATGGTGATGATGGACAAATAGTTCTTTCGATGTTTACAGCTGACTGGGAGATTCTGGCAAAGCACGCTACAGATCAATTGAAGGATTCGCAAGAAGTTGATTCTGCGAAAGACCTTAGATAACATCCGTTAGACGGATAATTTACAAGTATAGATGAAGAATGGTACGACCTGCAGTTACTTTGTGTAACTGTGGGTCACTACCTAAACGTATTAGAGAAAACAGTTTTCGTCGGTGTCTCACATTGGCAAGAGTTATTATAGAGGCGTAGTATGATACCCCTGGAAGTAGAACTATGATAACTAGTATTTTCATGTCCTTTCTTTGTTTAACGTATAGTTAGACTTAGAAAGGACATTTTTCTTTATCAAAAAAAATTGAAGATGTTCACTTCAATTCTTTTCTTATTACTATTTCTCGTTTCTTTAAATCACTCTATGCTTATGTCTTGCTATACTAGAGTGCTATATAGTCTGTGATTTCACTAAGTGCTACTCTCTTTTGTTCCATCGAATCTCTATCTCTAATCGTGACCGTCTGGTCATCGAGTGTTTGGTGATCTATAGTAATACAATAAGGGGTTCCTATCTCATCTTGTCTTCTGTATCTTTTTCCAATTGCTCATCACTCGTCATATTCGCATGTCATTGTTTTTGTCAGTTTTGCGAACAACTCATGTGCTATTTCTACTTGTTTCTCATCTTTTTTGATAAGAGGTAATATCGCACACTTGACTGGCGCAACGCTTGGATGGAAGCGCACTACAATCCTTGTTTGCTCTTTACCATTCGAGTCAGTATACGTCTCCTCATCATATGCATCCAACATGACAGTTACGACTGTCCTAGAGAGTCCCATGCTCAACTCTACTACATGCGGGATAAATCTATCACCTGTGTGTGGATCACTATACATCATATTTTGTCATGAATATTCCTGGTGTGCTTTGACATCAAAATCTGTTCTGTCATGTATTCATTGTAGTTCTCATCGACCTCGAGGAAATTTATATTCAAAATCACGTGCCTGTTTACAGTAGTGCGCAAGCTCATCATCATCATGATCTCTATTTCTGAGTTTTTCTGGTGTGATACCTATTCTCTTTTCCCAAAATTCCCAGCTCATTTTTTGGAAAGTGGTAAATTGTTCTTCTGATAGCTCTGATGGGAGAAACATCTGAATTTCCATCTGTTCAAACTCTCTTGTACGAAAGAGAAAATTACCAGGTGTAATTTCATTTCTAAAAGCTTTTCCTACTTGTGCCAGTCAAAAGGGAAGTTTCGCTCTTGTTGTATCTATTACATTTTTAAAATTTACAAACATTGCTTGTGCAGTTTCTGGTCTCATCCACACTTTGTTACTTTCACTATCTATGACTCATAGCTTCGTTGACATCATCAACGAAAATTTCCTTACATCAGTCCAATCAGCTTCTTTTTTGCTTTTGGGATTCTTTACTTTTTCGCCGACGAGAAACGCGTGTTGCTGTTCTAATGTCCATGAATCAGGAGTGAGATTATTTACCTGATAAGTAGTTGCATAGTAATCTAGTATCTCTTTGTCTGTACGTTGGCTCCTCTGCTCTTCTATTCTATCCTCAATAAGTTTGTCAGCTCTAAATCTCTCACCTGTCTTTTTATCGTCTACCAATGGATCGTTGAATCCTCCAACATGTCATGAAGCTTCCCATACTTTGGGATGCATGAGAATAGCGCCTTCTAGTCAGTGAATATTTGCTTGTTCTTGGACAAAGAACTGCCATCGAGCATCCAATATGTTTTTTCTCAATTGTGATCAATATGGTCAATAATCCCAAGCATTTGCTAGTCATCAGTATATGGAAGATCATTGGTACACAAAACCTTTACGTTTTGCCCAACCCACAATAGTATCTAGTGTGTAATCGCTCATCTCAGTAGTAGTGGTAAATATTCATAGTTTTTATTCTTACTAGCAGCTATTGCAAAAAAAAAACTTTCCTAGAATTTGACAAATATTAAATTCTGTATATAGTCTAGTTGTCATGAAATAGGACACATGACTAATGGCATAAAGCTATGAAAATAGAAAAAACCTAACAAAAACAAAAAAAAACAAAAATGATGTTTCCTAACATCAGCAATTGCAAAAATGCACTTCATACCCTCCTTAGACTAACCTTAGTACAATCAAAAAATATAAACAAAAAAATCTTTCTTCTACTAAAAGGAATACTCTAGCTATTTTTTTTAGTGGGAGGAAGGAACTAGAAAGTGAAACCTCGCTGTATGCTGACTTCTCACATGTCGTAACAGGTACAGCCTGGCCTCACATACTATCTAATGATGTGTGTCCTCATTACCTAGTATCTAGAATACTGTATTATTCGACCTATGAAGAATATTACAGACTTCCTCCCCTTTCCTGTATGCCCATGAGCATACTTTTTTTTATGAAATTTTTTCTATCATCTCAAACCATGTATCAACTACTATACTTGCTTTCAGAGTAGTTTTTTCTACCTCTGAATGGGTGATTTGGGCTATGTTTTTTCCTTTATCCAATGCATCTTTTATGAAAGAGGAGAATTTTTCTATCCTTAGTGTTTCTTTAGAATCAAGCTTATTGATGATATCATTTTTTGCCTTTGTTCACTCAGGTGTTTCTTCTCCAAAAGAGAGATAATCTTGTATATATGGTTCCAATCAGAAGCTAGCAACCGATTGCTCTATACTACTGGCTGTTTCATGTGAAATAAGGTATATGTTATATCCTGCTTCTGTACACCAGCTAAGAAAGTTTTGTGTTCCTTTATAGAGATTATTGTAATGTGTTGCATAGACCTGATAAAGCTTATGATAATTTACTACAATTTCTTCTAGATTTACTTGCTTTTTTTCGTCTGCAATATAGAGCCTCCAAAAATCCTCAGCACTATTGTTTTCATATCTACTATAACGTTCTTGATCAAAACGACATCAATATTGAGAACAAAGTGATTTTACAGCCGAAATCTTTGCCTTGGCATTATTTATTATCACTCATTCTAGCCTTACTAGTAGCGTGTTACTCATCTTTGTCTCTGGTACTAAAAAATCTTTAACTAAGTATAATTGACTGTGTCTATTACTCAACTTACCTGGGTTTTGCTAAGTCTCTCGCCTTTACTTTTTTCTGTTCATTGTTATTGTGCTAGTGTTTAGTGTGCTTTTGGTTTATGAAAAAATTACGCCCTATAGTCAGAGCCCTTACTGCAGTTGTGAAGATTCTTACTTTTTGAGTCTATGGTAGGTTGAGATCTCATAGGTGGTGAGAATTGTCAGATTTGCTTGTGCACCAGAAAAAATATACTGATTGGTTTCTTTCACATCTTAGTAAAACTGCTTTTGGACAGTGAATGTGACTTAGCAGCCAATCTACTATAGATGATTATAATACAAATGTTCCCGTGTTTACTAGCTCTGACTTTTATCAGAAGCATGTCAAGAAGGCTATTGAAACTAACGGGCACAACATATTATGGGATGAGAAGATTTCCTATTACGGAATGTCTAGTGGTACCACTGGTGAAGCAAAAATGATACCTCTTCCAGAGCCAGTCATCTCATCCTTGAATCCAAGATCAGGTATCTATGTCCTGACTGAGGCACATAAAGTATTCTGATCTGTTCTCTGGCGCGGTGATTTCTTGCCACTGATCTGATCCATACAAAAAGAAACTCAAGAGTATCTCGCTTGAGATATATCAGCAATTTTTGCATGGACCAGGCATCCTGTATATAGATCTGGCTACCCGATTAACTTCAAGGTTCTTATTGACAAGCGGGAAGTCAAACGTGACTATCTTATTGAGAATATCGAACTTCTCAAACATACAACCATTTTTTCTGGTGCACTGAGCCGAAACATTAACCTGCTTACAGCGATTCGTGATAGATATGCTCCTAATTGAAAAATTCACGACGTCTTACCAAGATTTAGATTACTTCTTTGGTGATCTTCAGATATCTCACACTATCGTAGTCAACTCAAAGATTTAGGGATTCCTCTCTCTTCTACTATGTGAGTCTACAACGCAGCTGAGTGAATGTTTGGTTACCAAGCAATTGCGGACAAAAACTGAGGACGACACACAGACTGAACGCCAAACTATACGCTTGCCCCGTTCGCCTATTATAAATTTGCACCACCTCAAAGTATCGATCAACATGGTAGATATATTCCATGAGCACTCCTCTATTCTGTTGCCGATCTCACTGATACTAGTTCTTTTGTGTTGGTGATTAGTGCACCAGGACAGTACAATATTCTTATGGATAGGATTCGTATCAACTCACTTGACCCCTTCAGATATAGCATTTTGTGAAGAGCACAAGATTTTCTCAATATTACCGGAGAAGAGTTAGAAAAAAGTCAGGTAGATCGTGCTATTGTTGAGTGAGAGCTACCTTTTGGGTTGTATACGTGAACAGCATCTCCGGATACTATTCTACAAAAACGTCATGAACGAATTATTGAAGTGGAAAACTTTGAGAATGCTCACAACTTATTACAAGAATATGCTACTTGTTTTGATCAAACACTTGCTGATTTTCATCATGACTATGGAATAAAACGTAGTACGATATTCTCAGACGAGATAGTTTGGCTATGAGCGCCTCATTTCCATTTTGTTCCATTATGAACATTTGAGAACTATATGATTAGTGTTGGAAGATGAGGCGGCCAGTCTAAAGTTCTTTCTCTCTCACCAGATAGGGATAAATTCTTCTCTGGTGCTCTAGCGTATATCAAAGAACAAGCTATTCCACATCAAGTTATAGAATCGACGTATTCAGTTCCTCCATCATAATTTTATGATATTGTATATGGATAAGCCTCTCGGACGAACAAGTTTTGATCTTGTTAAGAAAATAAGAGGAATCATCAAAGAAAGAAAAGTAGGACATGCATGAACCCTGGATCCCTATGCATCCGGTGTTATGATCATAGCTTCTTGAGTTGACACAAAAAAAATACCCGAGTATGTATGAATGGACAAAACATATCATGCTACTATTGATTTCTCTTTATTCACTGATACACGGGACTTGCAGTACTGGGCACGACAAACACAGCACCTAGTATGAGAGCATGAAGGAGATAAGTTTTTGCTAAAAGGACATATACATGTACCAGCGCCATCTTTGCAAAAGATACAAGAGAAGCTAGATGCCATTATCTGAGATACTCATTTACCACTAACCCCTTTTAGTGCAAAAAAATATAATGGCAAGAAACTCTATACCTATGCAAGATCAGGTAATCCAATTTTCATTACGATGCCTATGACAGTACATAAATATAGGATAGTAGAGTACAATTTCCCTCTACTGAGGCTTGAACTTGATGTTGGTTCATGAACCTATATAAGATCTATTGCACATCGGCTATGAACTCAATTTTGACTTGGCTGAACACTTATACAACTGAGAAGAACATCTGTAGGAAACGTAGATATAGAACAATGTCTTACGCTACAAACACTACAAGAAGAATATTCTAATCAAAGTATTTAACTCATATACAATTAATATGTACCAACCATCTCATGATATATTAACTAAGTATGCTCGTGTACTTGTGGAGTGCTGACTCCGAGGGTGAAAATGAATAAATAAAGGCGAAGTTGTTTATCTTTATGTGCCTGAAGGAGCAATCAACTTTTTGCCCTATCTGCAAAAAGCTGTCATACAAGCGTGATGACATTATCTTTCTCGTATCTGACTAGCAGATTCAAAAAAGCAATTTTATGAACTCGCTAGTGATGAACAGCTATGATTTCAACCTACAAAATACTGGGACTGATTGGTTGACCAACTTGATCACTGGATTGGAGTATGGTCAGATGTAGATAAGTTTCACATGTCGCATATTGATCCTAAAAAGAACACTATTGCTAGAGAAGCGTGAAAGTACCTGCATAAGAAACTAGACGAAAAAGAGTATGCTGGCAATTTTTCGTGGTCAACATGTATGTATCCAACTGTTGCTATGGCAAATGCGGTATGAATGAGTCTAGAAAAATATTGGAATAACGTTATAGAGGCCTGTCACTTAGATGCAGATGATCCTGTCCAAAAATGGAAAGAAATACTTGCTGATGTAGAGATTGTGAAGTCTCGCTTGAATGCTCTTGAAGTTCAAACATTACACATCCTAGGTGATGATGTGGATTTGCATGTAACAGTTTGACCAGAGAAACAATGGCTATGATGAAGTTGAAGGAATATTCCTTCTTACGAGGTTTATGTAACGCCAGATTGGAGAGGTACACATGGTCGAATCCAATTCAATCAGCCACTGTACTATTCGTGAACTATCATCAAGTGAATTAAGCTCCGTTTTGAAAAATGAGTAGTAGTCGAACATAGTGCTACAGAAAATCAACACGTACTTACAGAAATGCTGCAAGCAACTAATGGAAATAAAATTTGAGAATTTAGTCTAACGGACAAACGTGTTAGTCGTATCACTGAAGTTATGTGAGACACCTTGTTTGACGAAAACATCTGATGAGAGTTTGGTAATACTCATATTGCCCTGTGAAATGCATACAAAGATAGTTTTACTGGTGACATCAAAAACACAAGCAAAGAGCAGCGAGAGAGCATGTGATATAATGACAGTTCAATCCATGTCGATATTGTCTCTACTACAGATAGAGTGGTTACTGCGACATTGGCTGATGGTAGTCAAAAAGTTATTTATCAAAATGGAATGTTTATTGAAGACTAATTTCGTTTTTCTTATCTCTTGAAACAGTCTTCTAAATTGCTATATCTAGTTATTGATTCATTTTATTAGTACACAAACATGGCAAGAACCAACAAACGTTGAATAGCTGCAAAAAAGGCTCAACAAAAGAAACAAGCTGCAAGAATAAAAGGATCAAGAAGGTTTGATTATCCTAAGAGAAAATTAGATCTAGAAGAAGGTAAAGAATTAGGTGTTATCACACAAATGGTTAATCCTGCAGGAAATACCTATCATTGGTTTCACTCAGGTAGAAAAATTTGTTGGGAAACTAGACTGAGAATAGATGGAGACTGATACAGATACATAAGAACACCAAGTTGATGAACACAAATGGTAGAAGTACCTATGAGTGGATGGGTAAGAAAACAATTATCTAAGGCCGGTAAATATAGTTAAGACGTTTTTGAGACGTCTTTTTTTTGTTTTATATTTTTTGTACATATATTTGCATGAAAAAGTATTTGATGGAATTGATTGGAACATTTTTGTTTGTTCTTGTTATTGCGCTAGTAGTAACTCAAGAAGTATCTGCTGCACCAGCTGCTATTTGATTGACTCTTGGTATCTTGGTCTACGCTGGAGCACACATTTCTGGATCTCACTTTAATCCTGCTGTAACACTTGCGGTATGGATGAGAGGAAAGATATCAATGAATGATGCACTTATGTACTGGGTCGCTCAACTGGTTGGAGCTATCGTTGCTGCTCTTGTTGCTGCATGGATGACTTGAATAACATTTGTTGCTGCTCCTGCTGCTGATATGTGAGTAGCTCTTGTAGTAGAGATTATCTTCACATTCATGTTGGCTATGGTTGTCTTGCATACAGCAACAACAAAATCACAAAGTGGAAATAGCTACTACTGATTTGCTATTGGTCTAACAGTGATGTGTGGAGCACTAGCTGGCGGAGCATTGAGTGGTGGAGCATTCAATCCTGCTGTAGGACTAGGACCGATCATCGCTGCCGGTGGTACTTCTGCACGATGGTTATATCTAGTAGGACCATTAGTTGGTGGAGCATTAGCCGGACTAGTGTTCCCAATCTTGAATGGAGACGAAGGTTAATATATACAACTATGTATGAAAGAAGCCCTGCTCAGATCAGGGCTTTTTTTGTTGACATTTTTTTTCTTACTGTTATTATATTTACTTGTAATGTAGCATTTTGTTTTATGACTATAAGACCTTATGAGAACGATTTGAGAGATGGTTGCCCCTAATAGCCCAGGTTGAAGTATGGTTGTCAATCAGCTTGCCTCATTGCCACACATGGCTTTTAATGCTCTTTCTGGTTTTGCATCCAAAGCAGCGCAACTCAAACCCCTAGAGTGAATCATAGATGGACTCTTTTCCTGATTGAATACCTGATGGGAGTATCTAAAGGGTGATTTCAAAAACATTAAGGATATAGTCACCAATAGATCTTCTGACTTATCAAAAACCCTCGTTAAATAATTTTTTTCTTTGTAATTATGTACTAACTTACTACAGTGTAGTAAGTTTTTTAGTTTCTGCTATACACATGCATAGAACACATACCTGTTGAGAACTAGATAAGTCCTTTGTTTGAAAAACTGTAACACTGGCTGGTTGGGTACAGAAGAGAAGAGATTTGGGATGAATGATATTCATTGATCTAAGAGATAGATACTGAATCACGCAAATCACATTGGATCCACAGAGAGTAGATGAGGCGATCATGAAAGCTGCATCAGAGGTCACTCATGAACGAGTAATAAAAATAGAGTGAGAAGTTGTTGCCAGACCAGACTCAATGATCAACAGTGATATGGCTACTGGAGAAGTAGAGTTAGTAGCGACCACATTAGAGGTTCTTAATAGATCAAAAGAACTGCCTTTTATGATTGTCGATGATCCATCAACAAGCGAAGAGCAGCGTATGAAACATAGATATATTGATCTCAGGAGAAATCCAGTCTTAGAAAACATTAAGTTACGTGCTAGGCTGAACAAATTTACAAGAGATCGATATACCCAAGAATGATTTCTCGAAGTACAAACTCCGATTTTCACTGTATCAAGTCCTGAATGATCACGTGATTATCTTGTTCCTTCTAGAGTGAATCCTGGTAAGTTTTATGCACTTCCTCAAGCACCTCAACAATATAAGCAACTCTTGATGGTTGGTTGAGTAGACAAATACTTTCAGATAGCACCTTGTTTCCGTGATGAAGACCCTCGTAGCGATAGAGCTATGTGTGAATTCTATCAAGTAGATTTGGAAATGAGCTTTGTTGAACAAGAAGATGTCATGGCAGTTCTCCAGTGATACTCACTGGCTGTTGCTAAAGAATTTGCACCACAAAAAAAGCGTACTTTCGGCGATGATTTCCCTAGAATCTCTTATCGTGATGCAATGGACTATTATGGAATAGATAGACCTGACTTACGTTTTGATATGAAAATTGCTGATTTGACAGAGACATTTAGTCATTCTGGTTTTGGTGTTTTCAAGAACTCTATCGCTGATGGTGGAATCGTGAGAGCAATTACTCTAAAATGACAATCTATGACAAGAAAAGAGCTTGATGCAGTCACAGATGTTGCTAAACGTGCATGAGCATGATGACTCGCATATCTTATCTTTGAAGAAGAAGGAATTAGGTCTCCTATTCTCAAATTCCTTTCTGAAAAAGAGCTTGCAGATGTTGCAGAAAAAACTGGAGCTGTAACTTGAGATATAGTCTTTTTTGGAGCATGAAGCTATGATCTAGTATGTAAGGTATTGCATACAGTAAGAATCTACTTGAGAGATCTTTATGAGCTTGTCGACAAGAATGAATTAGCCTTCTGTTTTGTCGTAGATTTCCCTTTCTTTGAAGTAGATGAAGAAACAGGTGAGTTTGAGTTTGGTCATAACCCGTTCTCTAGAGTAGTGTGAGGTGTTGAAGCACTTGAGTCTCTACCGATACATGAAATAATGACTAACCAGTACGATGTTGTATTGAACTGATATGAAATTTGATGATGATCTATCCGTAATCACGAAACTGAAGTATTATTGAAAGTGTTTGAGAAAGTCTGAAGAGATGAACAAGAGGTTAAAGAAAGATTTGGAGCCCTCTATGAAGCTTTTCAATATGGATGTCCTCCTCATGGTGGATGTGCGTTTGGTTTCGATAGATTTATGATGGTGCTTGCTGACGAGCCAAATATACGTGAATGTTATGCCTTCCCTAAATCATGAAGAGCAGAAGATACTATGATGTGAGCTCCAGCAGTTATTGATGATGCAGAACAACTAAAAGAATTATCAATCACCGTCACAGAAGCTACTGATTAACAATCTTCTTCGTATAATTGTGTAGTCGTAATCATCTATAGTGTTTGACCCAATGATTTGCTTTTGATGCTGAATCAACTGGAACTACTTCCGGCACAATGACTTCTGATGGGATCTTTTCCCGTTCAAACATTTTCATATAGGATCATGGTAGGAGATTAATAATCTTGCTTGGTGCAAGATCTACTATGGTCTGTGTCATATGTGTTTTCCAGTATTTTACTAGTTTTGTCGTAATAGGTAGTTTGTAATTTGGTATCATATCTCTAGGTGCTACTAGTCAGAACATAGCACTACAGATGAGTAGATGTTGATCCAAAAACTCTTTTTCATCAACTCATAATGATCAATAGTCTAATGCCTTGAATTGCACTCCTGAATAACGTTGTATAGCCAGCATTGTTGGTGACTCTTCTACCTGAGAATTCAATAGCAATCATTCTTCAAATCTCTTGCCCTTACATTTTAAATCTTTTTCAGTACTAGCACTAATCAAATCCAAAGGTCTCGGATGTGAAAAAGTCAGATCAAGTTTTCAGTTTTCTCACCCTTGCAATTTACCTTCAGAAGGTGCTATGAGTAGTAGTGTTTTCATCTATTATCTATTTCTAGTAAAGTTGTTTCTCGTATTTGGTATTGATTATACTAAGAATTATGTCTATAGATAGAATATTTATTGTTGATGTTGAACTATGCAAAATATTGATAAAGATTTTTTCATGAAAATGCATGCATTTATCCAAAAACATGAATTAACTTATGGAGGAAAAAGATTTCTCAGCAAGGCAATACTTATATTGTCATTGTTCTTTCTTTCATATGCAGCAATACTACTCTTCCATGGATGGTATGCAATCATCTTTGTTGCAGTGCTCACGTTCGCCAAGATAGAAATCGGACTTAGCGTCATGCATGATGCTAATCATGGAGCTGCTAGCAAAAAGAGTTTCCTTAACAAACTACTAGGGAATACACTACTCCTTGTCTGACTAAGTCCGTCAAATTGGCGTGAAAAACACAATGTACGCCATCATGGTCAAACCAATGTATTAGATCATGATGAGGATATCGATGTTGCACCATTTTTGTTGAGATTTTCTGAACATAAACCACTGTATCTCATTCATAAGCTACAGCATGTCTATGCCTGGTTTCTCTATCCCATACAAACGGTACAATGGATATTTTTCTGAGATTTTAGCATGTCTTGGAGATACTCAGAAGGTAAACCTACCAACAAGAGATTGCTACATATCTGAAAAATGGCAGCTATCAAGCTATTCTATGTATTCTTTATGATAGTACTTCCTCGGTTGCTTACACCTTATTCGTTGTGAACTATTATTGGTGTCTTCTTTATCATGCATTGAGTTATTTGATTTACTACTGCAGTAGTTTTTCAGCTTGCTCATGTAGTAGAACACGCAGAGATGGTAAAAGAGCGTAAAGATTCGTTTGTCTTACATCAATTTGCTACGACAGCAGACTTTGCACCAAATAATCCTATTCTTACTCGATTATTTTGATGATTAAACTACCAAGTAGTGCATCATCTTTTCCCAAAAGTATGTCATATACACTATCCAAAGATCGCCAAAGAAATGAGAAAAGTGACCAAGAAACTTGGTATAGATTATAAAGTTAACTCCACCTTTGTAGATGCTCTTAAGGCACACGTTATACAACTTCGTATCCTTTGAAACAACTTTTCCTAAGCAAGCAGTATAAAACCAAACAGTTTTTTTCAGCATAAAAAAAGACACCAAGCTTGCTGGCGTCTTTTTTTACTCACTGATTTTTACGATGAGATGTTGTTATCTACTCCCTCTTCTGTTGTGAGAAGAGTTGTTAGATGATCTAGATCTATTTCATCCTCCGTTTCATCCTCTATTTCCTCATCTGTTTCATCACCTATAACCTCCACTACGTCATCTTCCTCTTCAACCAGATCTATCTCATTTGTTCTTTGCTTCCTTGATCAATGGACGACCTCCTTGTCATTTTTTCTTAAACATTTGAATCAGTAGCTCAGCTTCTGCAAATGGACATGTGATGAAACTAAATTCATCAAAAATTCTTACATCATTGATATCTTTGTCTTGTAAATCAGACTCTTTTTTGATCCAATCAACAAGCTCTTTTGGTCACATTCATGAGTTTCTACCACGAGCAATAAAGAGTCTCGTGTTAGCTAGATTGCTTCTATCTACCGTCTTGATTGAACGATAAGATGACTCATCTAACTCATCACCAAATGCTATTGTGAGCAGTCAATAAACCAACTGTTCGTTATCGACTTCCTTTATCAACTTATTGGCTATTTCTTCAAATTGTTTTGTTTCAGCATTGTGCGCCACCTCTGTTACTTTTTGTAGAATATGGTTTTTTCTGATTTCAATAATTTGTGCAACTTCTGGTACTGTTTTCTTAGCTATATCTGATTTGGTAGTTCTTTGAATATACAATAATTTTTTGTATTCTGCTGGAGTAACAAGCGTAATTGCTACTCACTGTTTACCAGCACGACCAGTACGTCCTATACGATGTGTATAGCTTTCAGCATTTTGTGGAATTTGATAGTTGATCACGTGAGTCAGATCATTCACATCAATACCTCTTGCAGCAACGTCTGTTGCTACTAGGAGTGTACATTGCTTTAACTTGAAGGAGTTCATTACTTTCTCTCTCTCACGTTGATCCATATCTCCATGCAGACTATCAGCTGCGTATCATCTATTATTGAGTCGTTCTGCTAGTTGATCACATTCACGTCTTGTTTTACAAAATATAATTGAGTACATATCAACCTCGCTATCTATGATACGAGAGAGTGCTTCGTTTTTGTCTGATGCGTAGACTTCTATATAGATTTGTTCAGTATTTACTGTTGTGAGTTGTTCAGCCTTTACTTTGATTACTTCGTAACCTTTCCTCATATAGCTCGTTGCAATCTTAAGAATTTCACGAGGCATGGTAGCTGAGAAAAACAACATCTGCTTGTCATCATTTGTAACAGACAATATCTGACTAATATCTTCTTCAAATCACATGTTTAGCATCTCATCTGCCTCATCCAAGACAAAGAATGATAAGTTATCTATCTTTAATGTTCCTCTATTCAAGTGATCCATTACTCTACCTGGAGTTCCTACAACAATTTGAGCTCCTGCTTTTAGTTTACGTATTTGTTGAGGCATTGATGCTCATCCGTAAACAACTGCTACTGACAATCTTTTTTTACCTTTCAAATCTGCTATATCTTCTGCTACTTGGATTGCCAGCTCTCTTGTTGGAGCTAATACTAATGCTTGGGTATGCTTTGAACTAGTATCAATCTGCTCAATAAGTGGAATAGAGAAAGCAGCAGTCTTTCCTGTTCACGTTTGTGCTTGACCTATTACATCATGCTTACCTTCTAACAATAGTGGTATACACGTAGCTTGAATAGGTGATGCTGTTTCAAATCATTTTTTTTGGAGAGCGTCTAATGTTGACTCGCTCAAAGTCATTTCTGTAAATTTCATAAGGTGGTAAGAAAAGAATCATAAAAAAACTCTAGAATATGACGAAAGGTGAGTGAAATTAAGTGACCTGCCGCATAGCTCTGTCGTTTAATTATTTTCCCGTTCATCAAGAAAAGAGACCAGAGGCCTCAATTGGTTATATACTAGTAATCCCTTCTCCAAAGTAAAGCTTAGCTTGAAGAAAAAAATGAGCATAAGAAAAGACATCATAACAAGTATGATGTCTTTCTGAATCGAATCAAAGTCGTATAGTGTTCTACTATTACTCCTCTTCTTCAGCAGCTTCTTCGAAGTCTCCTGCAGTATCTTCTGAAGAATCCATTGATCCTTCTTCTTGTTGCTCTCCGTGGAGTTTAACATTAACTGCCATAGGTCCTTTCTGACCATCAGTAACATCGAATGTTACCTCAACACCTTCGTCAACTCTGAAAGCTAACTTAGGATATCCATAATGATCTACATCAGAAGGATGTTTTTCTACTCCAGATTTGTGGAAGAAGATGTCTTCACCATTACTCATAGTAATGAAACCGAAGCCTTTAGTGAAGTTGAAGAATTTTACTACTCAAAGTTCCATGAGTGTATTAATACTAATAACATAAAAAGCAGGTAATCTGCTCGTCATGCAACGATTAAGCTAGTAGTACTGCTACTTTTCTTAAGAAACTTATTGCTAAGTAACTAATGAAATAGTGTCTATACGCTATGCTGTTAATTGATGACTTAAGAGAAAGATACATATTCTGCTTGTGATTGCAAGCAAGTTTGCTAGTTTGTACCTGTCATTTACCCAAAATAATATATGCAATTTGTTAGACTATTTCTCTATCGAGGTTCATTTCTTGTTTTTCCATTTATTTTGTTGATGCTTTACTTACTGCATTCACAGAAAAAGAAGCGAATCTGGTTATTCTTGTTTATGTGATCACTTGTTTTTGTTTGGGCAAGATTTATTGAGCCACAACTGATTCATATTCAAGAAACAAAAATAGACGTATGAATCACTAAGACAGTTGTGCTCATTGCTGATTTTCATATGGGTGTTTACAAGAGACCTGATTTTTTAGCAAGAGTAGTTAGTGAAATCAATAATTTGCAGGATATTGATTTTGTTTTGATTGCCTGAGACTTTGCCGACAATCCTCTGTCGTCAGATGTTCTTATTGACCTGTATGCTGCACTTTGACAGATAGAAGCTCCTACGTATGCAGTATTGTGAAACCATGATGTTGAAAAACCTGGTCCTCCTCTCAGAGATGAGCTAGTTGCTGCTCTCTGATCTCTTTGAGTCACGCTACTTAACAATGATGTGGTTAGCTTTCCTTCTTTTGATTTGATAGGCTTGGGAGCTCATTTAAATGCTGAAGATCAAATCAGTATTTTATGAGATTATACTAGCAAGCCATCTTTAGTGCTTACTCACAATCCAGATACTACCTTAGCTTATGATAAAACAAACAATGCAGACCTCACACTAGTTTGACATACTCATTGCTGACAAGTAAAAATCCCCGGACTCTATCAGCAGCTTATTCCTACTAGATGAAGTTTTGTTGGTGGGAAGTATGAATGAGAGTATGGAGATCTATTTATTACCTGTGGACTTTGAGAAACAGGTCTACCTCTCAGACTTTTTAATCCTCCAACCATAGATATCCTACACTTATATTAGTCAATCTCATTGACTTGACTTCTGAAAAATGTATTCTATGAGCACATTTTTACTACTCTTACATACAGATGGTAAATAAGTTGCGCTCTGAATACTTAGTGTATATGATCTCTCTTCTCATTGCAGTTTCTTGTTCAAGAGAATTGTCTAGTACCTTAGATAGTTCACATTGAATTAGTCCAATATCTATCCTACATAATAAGAATAACACCCTGAGACATTCTGTTCCTCAGGGTGTTTTTTTGGATGAAAAAAATCGAGAGTATTCATTAGCAGCTATGATTAGTTGATACTTTTCTGATACAGTAGAATGATTGGATGAAGAGATCGCCTCACTTGTAGTCAAAATTGAGTCACTACTGGAGGAAGTTGACTATCAGATAGCGACTGTTGATGTTAACCAAAACACTACGTGATCAGTGACCATTAGTTGTTCGTTGACTCATCCATCAACAGGTGTGAGGACTGTCTTACAAAAAGATTTCTATCTTGAGGACAGAAACACAAAAGAGTCATATTCTATACAAGGCCAATTTCTCATCTCTGAATCATGAAAATATATTTCACAAATGCTTAGCAAATTGGAAAACCGTACGATAGATTTTGATGATTGACTACAAGAAGAGATAACGTCAGCATTGGTTGCCTGAATCAATGCACATGAGTCACTGGCGTGACTAGAAGACCTATCTCTAACTATCATACTTGAAATAGATGATTCAAAATATACTTACCACACAAAATATCTAGCTTCTGACTGAACAGCTAAAACACTATTTGAACCCATCAGTTTCGTGAGTAAAAAGAGAATTAGAAAAATTCCTATTGGGTCTTCTGACATTGGCTAATTCTTTTGTAGCTTTATCAATGTTCATGGCTTCACTATTCCTAGGCTTTTCAGTACTTTTATGTTTTTGATAGATCAATATTTCCCAAGAAAATGCCATCTTTTCTTAAATTCTTTTTTTTCAATTTTTTCATGATATCAAAATGGATTGAGCAAGTGTACTTTGGCATCAGTCATTTTTGTCACTATTGCATAATGCAGTCATTTCTTTTTAGAAATTCATTTTTGTCACTCTCTCGCTGGGTTGTCTTTGGAATCAACTAGGTATAATACCACGACTGGATTCTGTGTATTTACAATTTTTGCTAACTTCTTCATTGATACTCAAGTTACGACCTTTGATGTTACACCATACTTTCCCAAGAAAAAGTCTAATCAATCTTGAATAGCTCAGATTGTTAATCAAAATTTATCTTTTCATAAAAGGCCTCTCAAAAGCATTGTTGGCAGATCTATGGTTACATCGTCAATTGTTTCTTGAGATGGAGTTAGTGCCTCTAATAAGATAGTATTGTTTTTATTAAGTGGCACTCATGCATGCTCAGAACCGTAGAGTTTAATGAGATTTTCAATCACCGCGTCTCCACATCATTGAATTTCATGCTGCTCACTTACTTTAATTTTTTCTGCTTTTTTCTGGAATTTCTTATATTTTTGCATGAGTTTGGCGATCCTAAATATCTCATTATATTAGTAGGATGAGTACAAAGCAAAAAATAACACTATCTGACAGAGCTGATAATTCTTGATTTAAGTTCTTCTACATTTTGACCTGTTACAGCCGATATACAAAATGGATCATAATCCTCGAGTTGTTTCATCAGAGTATTGAGCTCCTCTTCGGTTATGAGATCTATCTTATTCAAAACATAGATTTTCTCTTGTGTTGCACCAATTCATTCCAAAATGTCATCAACTATCTCAATTTTGTCTCTCACTAATGGATCACTCGCATCTATAACATGTAATAACACGTGAGATTCTATACTATCTTCTAGAGTAGAACTAAAGGCTTGAATCAATTTTGGTGGTAAATCCCTAATAAATCAAATAGTATCTGATATAAGTACCTCAGATGGCTTATATTCTCACTCTGGATAATACCACATACTATCTACTTGAGTTCCAAGTGTCGCGAAAAGCTTATCTTCCTGATAGGCATCCTTGTTTGTAAGTGCAGTCAACACAGTAGACTTTCATGCATTGGTATATCACACAAGACCCACAGTCTTTAGTCAACGTCTTTTTCTTCAGTCCCTGTGTAACTTTCTCATTTTTTCATATTCTTTTAGTTTTCTTTCTATCTGTGCGCGTTTTTTCTGCAAGTGACGACGCATGATCTCCGTGTTTGTCTCTCCAATTCCACTGGTTCCTATTCAGCCTCATTGACGAGATAGTTCCATTCACATTCATACAATACGTGGTCACATATGTTTGATTGCAGCTAGTTCAATCTGCATCTTACTCTCAGTACTTACAGCATGTTGATCGAAGATTTTTAGAATAAGATCAACCCTATCCCAACATGATGCTCCTATCGGACGAAGAAACTCGTTGATAGTATAGATCTGTCTTGGTTTGATTGCGTTACCAATAATCAATACCTTTGCACCAAAATGCTCCATAGCTTCTCTAATTTCTTCCATTTTTCACGAACCCAAGAAAGTTTTGTAGTCAGGTATTGTCTTTTTTTGAATAGTATCTACAATAACAATGCCACCTAGCGTTGTTACAAGACTTGTCAACTCTTGTATCCTGATATCCAACTTATCCCTCCTGGTTCACTGCGGAACGACATCTGCTATGATTACTTTTAGCTGTTGAGTCATACAATTCACGTCTTGTATAAAGAATTATTTCTTTTGTAAGGATATCAAGTATTGACTTGTAAAGCAAGTTGAAATAGAGATTATTAGTCTATCTTTGTCTATAATTCAATGATGAAAAAGACTGCTCGGCTTTCTGTGTTATTAGCAAGCATAGTTGTTTGCTTAGTATTGCTTATCTTCTTTTCACGCTATCCGCGTCATGATTTGTATAGGCACTCATTTCAAGAATACACTCAGCATATACAAGAAAAAGCTGCTCTAGAAGATAGATGATATTCATTTGCTGGTACTGAAGTACCCTTCTGAGTGAATGATACTATTACCAATCGTTTCGAGAGAGAATATCAGAACATAGTTTCCAATATCCCACAGCTGCTACTCTACACCAAGCGTGGTATCTTATACTTCCCATACATAAAACAGATTCTAGATGAGTCATGAGTCCCCGAAGATTTCATTTATCTCTCTGTGATAGAAAGTGATCTGTATCCCATAGCAATTAGTCCTGCTTGAGCCGCATGAATATGGCAGTTTCTTCCACAGACAGCCAGGGAATACTGACTACAAGTAGATGGTTATGTTGATGAAAGACTCAATTTTGAGAAAAGTACTGAAGCTGCTGCACAATACTTTCTGAATGCATATGATGCACTTGGTGATTGGACATTAGCTGCAGCAAGTTTTAATAGATGAGTAACCTGAATAAAATCTCTTGTTACTGATCAGAAAGAGACATCATACTATCTCCTTACTATGAATGAGCAAACATGACGTTATGTCTTTAGAGCTACAGCAGTTAAGTATGCTCTCAAAGATTTTCAAAAATTTGTAGATATCAAGAATTTAACGAAAGAAATGAATAGTCAAACAAAGAAAGTACAGGTTGGCTCTATAGAAGATATTGCTGCTTGGTCTATTGAAAATTCGTATAAACTCAATGACCTCAAAGAGCTTAATCCATGGATATTGACTAACCAATTACCTGACTGAGAATGGGTATTGCATCTACCAATCAAATAATAGTTTTCTTTTGCATTTTGTAGCCAACCCACTATATCAAGAGTACTTTATTTATGATTCATATAACTATGAGAAAAATAGGACTAGTTAGCTTGATAGCATTATCAACCATTGCTCTTACTGCATGTGGTTCAAAAAAAACTTGAATGGATTCATCCGATGTTGCTAGCTGAGTTGAATCGTGTAATAACTACGTAGCATACCTTACTTGTGTTGCTGACAATCTATGAGATAAATGATTGGCTACAAAAAACGCTCTTGCACAAACTGTTGAAAATTGGAAAAATTATAGCGACGAAGAATTACAACCTATCTGTGAATGATCTATAGAGGGTCTTATGAAAGTCAAAGAAATGTATGCAGATTTTGATTGTACTTTGGAGATTGACACTCCAACAGAAGAAGCAGTTACAGGTTCTGTAGTAGAAGATAGCGCAACAGAGTAACAGCTTTCTTTTGTACAATAGAAATTCATGATGCAGCTAAAAAAATTTGCTCCGGTCTATCTGCTTACGATAGTAAACACTTTTTCGTTCTCTTTGTTGATTCCCGTACTTCCATACTTACTAGAATCATATAACGTTTGAAGTTTCTTCTATTGAATCATACTTTCATTATTTAGTTTGTTTCAATTTTTTGCTACACCATTCCTTGGTTCGTTGAGTGATAAATATTGAAGAAGGAAAATACTACTCATTACTCAATTTGGAACATTTCTTAGCTGGGTAGTCTTTGCTCTGGCGTTGTTCATATCTCCTGAAATTTCGTTCCTTTGATTACCCGTAGCAATATGGACAATACTTGCTGCAAGGTCTGTTGATTGAGTTACTTGAGGGAATCAATGAGTAGCCAAAGCATATATTGCTGATCTTACTCCTGATGAAGAAAAAACTAATGCGTTTTGAATTATCTGAATGCTGATTGGAATAGGAATTATTGTCTGACCAGCAGTAGGAGGTCTGAGTGTACACTATTGGTGAAACTTCTTTTGACCAATACTCGTATCACTTGCATTTTCTTCATTTGTGTTTATGTGCTTGCTCTTTGGTTTACGTGAATCACTTCCTGAAGAAAAAAGAGAAACTCGTTCCTTTGATGAATACTTGAAAGAATTTTTCATATATAAGAAAATTGAATCTTTTCTGCAGTACAAAAATGTTTGAATACTCCTGTTGATTGTTCTTATCTTCTGATTTGTATTCCAGTGATTTACCACTGCTTATGTATGGTACACGATCAAAACATTTGATCTTACATTGCTACAAGCTAGTGGATATATGATCATGTTGTGACTCTTTTTTGCTTTTAATCAGTGATTTCTCTTAAGAAAACTAACCAAATACTATTCAGATACCATACTTCTCTTTGTTTGATTTGTTCTCCTTACTTTTGGTTTATGAGTATTTGTTTATGATATGAATCTCACTGGTTTTGTGATTATTACTTATATTGCAAGTATCTGAGTTTCATTTATTTTCTCCACAACACAATCTCTTCTAACACAAGCTACTCCTAGCTCACGTCATTGATCAATCTTGTGAGTAGAAGAATCACTCCACTCATTTAGTAGAATACTCGCACCGCTTGTTGCCTGATTACTTCGAGGACTCATGCGTGAGTACACTTTTTGATTTTTTTGAGTGATTTCATTTATCTGACTCATTCTTGTCTACCATTTACTAACAAACAAGAAAGAAGTATAACTCTAATACTTGATGCCTCAATTCTTATGGAAATTTGTTAAAGAACAAAAAAAATATATTTGGATTGCTGTTCTGGTTACCTTAATCTGGTCTTTGTTACGAACACTAAGATCTTTTTGGTATGGAGATCTTTTTGCCATAGCTAGTAATTATCTCAGTGAGTGAAATCGATCTAGTTTTGTCCTTACCTTGAGTAAAACTATTGGAGTAGAGCTTATTCTTTTTGCTATTGGACTTTTGTTAGTAGCGCTTATCACCAGATACAGGTGATACATGAATCTGCATGTGAGAATCTTCTGAATAGACAATATAGT
>JAHDGZ010000045.1 GCA_020631605.1 bacterium | reverse complement strand
ATCAAGAGAAAGCAGAGATACTACGTCATGCAGCATGATTTATCAATTTGACCACAGAGAGTTTTGGCATCGCTACTGCAGAATCACTCCTCTGCTGAGTACCCGTATTGTGATATGATCAATGAGGTTCGGCAGAACTGGTAGATCAAGACACAGGAGTGCTACTCTCCTCGAAAGACCATGCTACTCTCGTAGATGGTTATCATCAATTTGTCAGTAAGGATTTTGATAGGAAACAGATACAAGAAACAGCTAGGTCACTTTTCTCTAGCACACTTTCTCTTTCTTGATAAGTTTGTTCTCAACTATAAGACAATAATTTTTTCTGCCCATTTGATGCGTTCATAATTGGTGACATTGTCAACCCACAATCATCAGTAATTTTGCCAAGTTTGCCCTCTATCACTATACTTATAGTGTAATTTTTTTTATGTATCAAACTGACACAAAACAATGACAGATAATCTGATTCAAGCACTCCAAGACTGGGGGATGAGCCACAAAGAATCTAAGATCTATCTCACGCTACTGGAACTATGAAGTGCACCCGCTAGTACCGTAGGAAGACGTGCTGGCATCAAGAGAGTCACAAGCTATGCTATTCTCAAAGACTTAGAAAGAAGAGGGATTGCAAGTTCACTGGATAAATCTGGAGTGCTTCACTTCCAGGTTTTGAACCCCAAAAAGCTCTCTCTTTCACTAAAAAACAAAGCCGATCGTTTCGATGCTTTTGTCCCTGAGTTGCTCGCTATGGCAGATGTTTATGGGAATAAACCGAGAATCAAATACTTCGAATGAATCGATTGAATAAAATCTATGTATGATGACTTACTTATATCTCAAACAGAAATTTTGGCTTTTTTGGGATATACAGACTCTCATCCTGCAGTTCATGACTATCTGCTAGAATCTTTTTTGCCTGAAAGGATCGCCAAGAACATCCATGCAAGAGTCATCCTCTCCCCTTCTAGTGAGAATGAATACTATGTCTGACTCGATGATACTCACCTGAAAGAATCAATCATGATAGAGCATGATGTCTTCAAAATTCCATCAAGCGAGATCAATATCTATGGACCAAACAAAGTAATGTTTGCTATGTTCAAGGGAGAAGAACTCTCCTGACTTATTATCGAAAGTGAAACAATGTATCAGAGTTTCAAAAGCATATTCGAACTTTTGCGATTAACCCACAAAAAATAAATGGCCACAAACACTCCTTCTTCATTCGATAATATCATGGATAGTGTTGATCGCTCTTGATGAGCGTGAGATCTATCTAGTGTTTTGTCATCGAGGAAAGAGGATATACAACATCACTGCCGTATCTGGTGATTTGATTATGATGTATTCAAAGAAGAACATGAGAAGCTTCACAGTGGGGGCTGAGATTATGATGGGTCAGCATGGTATATGCGGTATAATGCTCTCACAGGCAATTCATGAAGTCAACTCTGGACTACTATGGCTGAGGCTGACTTGTACAAAGGAAGTGTGACTGCTATTGAGAAAAGAATTTTTGAGAAATATGGTCACAGACTAAAAAGATACTACGAACAATGAGGAAAAAATATTATTGATCTTGGTGTAGGTGGTTGGTGAAAACTTTTTGATTTGATGGATATAGCCAAAGTAGATCTCGCCGGGAAAGAGATGGTCTGATGTGACTATAGTTCAATCTTCCTCGATAGTTTCAATCAAAAAGCCAAGGAAAGAAAAATTCCGTGTATCACACTAGCTGGAGACTTTTCTAAAAACAAAATCTTTGCTGATCACGAAGGGACTGTCACCATGAACGGATGATCGGTAGGTAACTATACTGACTATGAGAATCAATCATTACTTAGAAAGATAGCTACAGGAAAATCTCGTCATATAGTGATGACACACTTTGTTGCTCCTAGTGGAGAAAACAAAGATCAAGAAATTAAAAAAATAGAAGAGATGTATCATACTCCAGAGATGAAGAATCGAATCATGACTGGTTTTGATGCTATGGGTATCCCATCGGACAAACTAGACTTTCATGCAGAATATATCGTTGGTAAAGATTGAAAGACTGATATGATGACTATCGGAGCCAAGGTCAAAAAGGGTGAGTCATTTAGTGTGCATGGGAGATATCACGAAACCAAGACTTATACAGAAGGAGACTATATACAAGCAATCAACTCTAGGAGATACAGCAAACAACAATTTGCAGAGATGGTACAGTGAGCATGATGTAAGGTAGTAGAATCTTTTGACGAGGATGGTGTAGCTGTGTCTGTGATCAAAACACCCAAGAGAAGCGCTATGAAATATATTAGAGATTCATGGGAAGACTTGAATATGACAGCCAAGGTACTACTCTCTTCAGCTATAGGTATCCCTGTGGGGATTGTAGCTAATAATGCTTACACAGGATATAAAGCAAACAAAGAAAAGCAGGAAATTTCTGTGCAAGTAGATGAAAGTATTATTAGAGCAAAACAAGCGCTGACTACTGAGTTTAATTATGATTCTGGAAATATTGCTAGTAAGGTCGAATGATTGAAACTGAGAGTACAGAATATTACTGACTATCTGACCATCCATTATAATTTTGCAGAACTTGATGCGCGCTGACAAGATCAGATCAGATGAGCTTGGAAAGACTATGTTCGTAGAGAATGAGATATCAATAAGCACTATGAAGGAGATGAACTGGAATTGATGGTCAAGCACTTCATTCTCACCAATGCCTCTAGCTTGATTTCATCAGGATTAGATTTGAAACCTTATATGAGTCTTGAAAGTGAGGAAGATGTATTGGCTGCGACACATCTAGCAATAGGTGACTATGAATATGGATCATATACGAAATCTATGTGACGTTGAGCTAGTATCACTAAGAGTTTCACACATATTGCACCTGATGGTTCTGAGCAGAGATTCTGACGTAGTGAGTACTCAACCGAGGAAGACTATAGAGGTCACAATGAATATCTTTTTTCTACATGATCATTGGTCAAATTGACCCTCAACGATACCACAATCTTTCTCAAAAAGAAAGCAAATAGCCACAATGAATACACTCTCAAAGATGCTCAGAGAATAACTGCAAATTATTTTGATAAATGATATGTTGATTTACTCACTGACAAAATCATCTCTCAAGTAGATCGAGTAGACAAACCAGAGAAGATGACCCAGTCACAATCTATCTTCCAAGAATATCAAGAGAGGGAAAAAAGTAAACTTTCCCGCCCCATCAAGGAGGTGCTATTGAATCTTAGTGCTCAGTGATATGATTTTAGTGATATGGTCTACGGGAACAGGTGATACGATCAACTCATGGGAACTTATATCAAACCAGCACTTGAGGAGAAATGAATGTGGGATACTGATTTTGATGAAAAGTTCGCATGAAAGCTATCGAAATCAGATGACTATAGAGAGATGATCTGAGGAATAAAAAGGCTACTCTACCAGCGAAGAAATTCTAGAACTGACTATAACTCAAGAGATGATAAAAAACTAGAATCTGAGCTGTTCTATATCGTAGCTTCTAGCCTCATCACCGAATATAGTCTCGATACAGATATGGAGAAAAGAATTCTCATTGAAAAAAATGCTGATTTGTTAGTAAAGTATGGATATACTATCACTCCATTCAAAGAATTTGAAGAGATGGATGAACGATTTGAGTTTACCAAAACATACAACATCAAAACATGAAGAAGCTCACAAATGGGTGCTCCCGGTATACTTTATACAACATTAGAATGAGAAGTATTTCGTATAGCTAAAACTAATCAGTATCACCCTAGCCCTCTTGCTGCACACTCTATCAACGAAAACGCTCAAAGAAGTATAGAAGAAAAAGTACGTGCTCCGTTCAAACAACATTTGATAGATCAATTTATCAAGAACCACTGAAAGGAGAATCTTGATCATGTTTTAGAGCAACGTATTGATGATCAAGTATCTTGAACTATCTATGGCACCTCTATTGCTATTGCACAATATGTAGCCAAGGATTATTTCATTCAAAAAGAAATGAGACAAAGATTGAGAAATGCTCGTCGCAGACGCTAGAGTGTTACTATTTTGTAACAACATATATCTGATCTCGACTATTGACATTTTGTTTTTTTCTTGTATATCCAAATCACATCATGACTTAGTCCCTTAAAAGACTAGCTCCGTTGTTGAACCACAACAATACGAGAGCCAACTAACGTTCGATCTCAGATCATGAGAGATTGACAAAAATCATTGACAATAAAAAATTCACAACTAATGAATCTACCATCTAAGATTATCACCATCATTGCACTACTCTTTACTCTTCAGGCATCTGCACAAACTGACACATTGACATACATCAAAGGCAACTTTGCCGGAGCTGCATTGGTCTTTCCTTATAGCTCTTCTATAGATTCTATAGATTGGCAATTTCAGGAGAACCTTCTGTTCTATGTATCCAATGTTCGCAAAAAGTCATATACCAACATCGCCTATAGCTTTAGTAGCAATAGCGTACTGGTTATCCATGGCATATTTACCAATACCGACCAACGACAAGATCTGTACTTTGTTTTTGCAAAATCTCTGAGTAATCGAGGAGGTTATGTAGGCATTGGACATGAGTTCAAGATCGGGGATATCTATCTCTTTGGTGAGGTGGGGACCAATTGGGCAGAATGGACCAAGGAAACAACATACCTGACATTTGGTTTGCAGCAACCACTTAGCAAACCTTTGAAGAAGCGAAAGAAGAAATAATTGTGCATGAGAAAGTATCAATTATGGGTTCTCCTGGCATGCCAGCGAGAGCCCACCTAAACACACATTTATCACCTAACACCATAACCCTATGCATATAGAAATCATTGGCCTGTTGGCAGCTGTCTGTACGACAGTCTCCAATATACCACAGTTGCGCAAAGTAATCGCAACAAAAAAAGCCG
>JAHDGZ010000014.1:11990-29082 GCA_020631605.1 bacterium | reverse complement strand
TCTTGCTTTTTGTCCTTTCAACCCCTTGGCTGAATAGTTTCCTTTTCCTGATGCATTACCTCTTCCAACTCTGATCTTCTTTTTGGTGCGTCAGTTACTTTTTTCTAGATTGTGTAGGTCCATGGTACTCTTGGTTGTAGTATAAAGTGTTGATCTCTTACGCTAACTTATCTTCTTTTCCTAATTCTTTTGCAACAAGTGCATAGAACAATGCTCTGTATTTTTTAGAGTTTGAGCTTCATAGTGCATCAATTGCTTTTTGAATAGCAGCATCAGCTTCTTCTCCTTCAACTCCCAGCTTCTTAGCAATGAAGTTCTTCTTTACTGTTTCTAGTTCGTCAGTATCGCTTGATGATACAAGTTCAGCGTCAGCTTTATGAATAGATGGTCCACATGCTTTAGTAGCTTTTTCTATCAACTCATCACTGAGCCCTAGTTTCAATTTCTTACCTTCTTCGCAGTAGAAAGCTATTTTTTCTTCAGTTTTTGTTGGCGCCTTATCTGCCTTTTTTGTTGTTTCTTTCTTTTCTACTTTTTCTTCTTTCTTTGCTGGTTTCTTCTCAGTCTTTTTCTCTGTTTTCTTATCAGCTGTTGCCGCTACTGATGCATTTGCTGTTTTCTTTGCTGGAGCCTTCTTTGCAGGCTTCTTATCAGTTTTTTTATCGTTATTTGCTTCAGCGCTATCTGCGTCCTTAGCTTCTTCTTTTGCTGGTGCTGCAGAGAAATGATCTGCATGCTTGTATGTGGTCAGTGCTTTAAATGTTGTTAGTGCAACATTTAGCTTATTGTTTGCTCATACAATCTTAGAAAGAATATTTTCATATCCTGCTAGTTCAAGAACAGCTCTGAGAGATGATCAAGCCTTCAAACCTGTACCAGGTGCAGCAGGGATTAGTTTTACGATACACGCTTTTTTCTTGATAGTTAGCGCATAAGGAACACTACGAGACTCAGTAATTGGCACTACTACTACTTCTTTGTATGCTTCACGAGTAGCTTTTCTTACTGCAACAGAAACATCAGTTCCCTTTGCTGTACCAATACCTATCTTACCTTTTCCGTTACCAATGATAACAGTAGCTCTGAAAGACATCCTTCTTCCTCAGGTAGTAACTCTCGTTACTCTTCTGATTTCCAATAGACGCTCTTCGAACTCCTTAGGTTGATCATTTTTTCTTCTCTTATCTCTTCTTGGTTTCTTTTCTCGTGCCATAATAACTGATGACGACAAATAATTAAATAAGTGCTGTATGTACTAGCTTATATTGCGATACCTCATTCTCTCAATCACTCTGCGAATGCTTTTATTCTTCCATGGTACATATGTCCATTTCTATCAAAGACAAACTTCTTTTCTTTTAGTGATCAAACTTTCTCAGCCAATAGCTTACCAGCCTCTTGAGCTCTTTCAGTCTTTGTAGCAGCTTTGCTTACAGTGTCTGAAATAGATCAGAGAATAGCTCCACTTGCTTCGATAGCTTGAGCTGAAATAGATTTGTTAGACTTTTGTATAACAATTCTAATATCATAATTCTGAGCCTTGATCTTTGTGTTTGATCTGAGCTTTCTCTTCAAGTATGCGTCTCTTTTCGCTTTTGTCTTTTTTGGTGTTGTTACCATGATGATAGTGTATTTCTAAAGTATATATATTTATTACTAGTGTACTAAGCTGCAGATTTACCTGGTTTCAATTTCACAACTTCGTCTATGTATCTTACTCACTTACCTTTGTATGGCTCTGGCTTTCTAAATGCTCTAATTTTTGCTGCCACTTCACCTACTAGTTGCTTATCCGTTCCTTGTATCGTAAGAATTGGGTGCCCTTTTGCATCTTCCTCTACAGACATAGTCATTCATGCTGGTATAGGAAAATCTATTGGGTGTGAATATCCTAACTTCAACATTAGATCGCTTCCTTGTACTTTTGCTGCGTATCCAACTCCGATAATTTTCAATTTCTTTTCATATCAGTCAGTTACTCAAACAACCATATTATTGATCAATGTTCTTGTTAGTCCCCAGAATTGATTATTCTCTTCTGAGTCAACAGTCACCTCTAGTTCTTCTCCTTCCATCTTCAGGTTTACACATGGCAACACTTCATATGAGTGCTCAGCCTTAGGTCCTTTTACCGTCACAAGGCGATCATCTATTGTGATTGTCACTCATGCTGGTATTAAAACGGGGAGTTTACCTATCTTAGACATTTGTTCGTTGTACAATAGTAGTAAATATATAGTAATCTAGTATATTTCAGCAATCAATTCTCATCATATTTTTTTCTTCTTAGCTACGTGCGCTGCAATCAAGCCTTCGCTTGTCGATAGGATACCAATACCCTTTCCACCAGCAACTGGTCTAATCTGCTTATAACCCACATATCGAGGTCTTGATGGTCTAGAGAAGAATTTAATGACAGGTATATCATTGTTTGCATTTTCTACTTCCTTGAGAACAATCGTGATCATTTTTTTCTTTGGATCACTTTCATCAACTCTGTAGTCCATAATGAAACCATATTGCTTCAGTAGTTTAAGTACATTCTCCTTGAACGTAGAGTAATATACTCATGCTACTTCTCTTCTTCTTGCCAGATATGCATTTTTTATTCTAATTAACATATCGTGGATTGGCGCTGCTGTAAAGCTCATTTGCTGTTTTAAGTAGTGTGTAAATATAGTAGGAATTCTTCTCTTTTACTTTCTTATCGGCTTGATTTTTTAAGTCCCATTATCATTCATGCTCTTCCGTATTTTCTTAGACATACTCTGCATACACCAAAATCTCTCACATAAGACTTCACTCTTCCACAGAGCTGACATCTATTGTAATACTTTGTAGGATGTTTGATTTTTCTTCCTTCCTTTTTGGCTGCAAAATACTTTTTTGCTAATTTTTGCTGCTTGACGACAATTGCTTTTCTAGCCATTCTTGTTGTTTAGTATAAGAGTAGTAAATAATTAGTCTTCCATTATGAATCACATTGCTTTTAGTAGTCCGATTGAGTGCTCTTTTTCATCAGTTGTTGTACAGATAGTAATTCCTATCCCCAATGGAGTTTTCATATCATCTGGACCTATCTCAGGAAAAATATCATATTGCTTAAATCCTAAGTTAAGATTAGCTTGGCCATCAAATGATCTCGAAGAGAGTCACTTAAAGTCTCTAATTCTAGGAAGAACAATAGTATTGAATCTTTCTAAGAAATCATAAGCCTTTCTTCATCTCAATGTACACCTTAACATAGCAGGCATTCATTCTCTCAACTTAAAGTTAGAAACAGACTTTCTAGACAATACCATTTGCGGTAGCTGTCCAGTAATGCGTTGCAGATGTTCTTGCAACTCACCAAAATCTTTCACTCACTTTCTTGTCGCTAGAGAACCGATTCCCATGCTAACAACCACTTTCTCAACACGCGGGACTTCGTTGATGTTTTTCAATCCTAGTGTCTTCTGTAGTTCAAGGACTCACTTCTCATTGAAGGTACTATATAAACTCATGATTACTACTAATCTAATTAGATATAAATATGGATACTATATGATTATTCCTAGTTTTTTTGCTTTTCTTGCCTTCTTTTTTCCTTTCAGTTCAAATCAGACTCTTACTCCTTGTTTCTTATCTTTGAGATAATACATCACTGTTGAGATATGTAGTGGAAGAATTTTTTCTTTATGCCCTTCTCACTTTACTGCTTTTTTAGCAACATTTACTCACTCTAGATATACCTTATCTCCAGCAACTTTCATAACCTTTGACACCTTTCACTTGTGCTTTCAAGATATTACTACTACTGGATCTCCTGTTTTGATCTTTTTCATCTCGTTGAAACGATTTAAACTATATAAACATTCATTGCTTTAGATAACCTCTTCTGACATACTCGCTATTTCCTTATATCCTTTGTCCTTAAGTTCTTTTGCTACAGGACCGAAGACTCTTTTACCAACAGGTTTTACTTCTCATTTCTGATCCTTTGCTACGAGCACAACTGCATTATCAGAAAATCTTATATATGTTCCGTCATTTCTTCCAATCTCCTTCTTTGTTCTCACTATCACAGCCCATGATACTGAACCTTTTTTAGAGGTCGCAGTAGATGATGCTTCTTTGATAGCTATCACAACTGTATCTCCAATACCAGCAGATTTAGCATTAGAACCCTTAAGAATTCTAATTACCTTACCCTTTTTGGCACCAGTGTTGTCTGTTATGATTACTTGTGACTCGTTTTGTATCATTGTAATATAATGTAGTGACTATAAATTTCTTTGTAAGTATTATGCTACTACTTGTGCAGCACGCACTATAGAAAGCAACTTCCATCTTTTGAGCTTACTCAATGGTCTTGTTTGTCTAATCAACACTAGATCTCCTTGATTAGCTTCATTAGCTTCATCATGAGCATAGTATTTTTTTTGAGTTCTAAACCTCTTTTTAAAGAGTGGGTGCTTCTTAATCGTTTCAACCTCAACCACGATAGTTTTGTTTCACTTGTTACTAATTACTACTCCCTTTAACTCTTTGATATTCTTATCCCCCAATATTGCCATGAGCTTCTTTGTTCTTAGTAGTTAAAATTGTCTGGATTCTTGCTATCTCCTTCTTTTTTGTAGCAAGCAGATGTGTTTGTTGCAAAGCTCTCACTTTGTTTTTCATCTTCAGAAAGAAAAATTCTTTCTGTGCCTTTTGGAGCAAATCCTGGAGCTCAGTGATAGACATCCCCATCAACTCCTTAACAAAACTTTTTTTCTTTGTAGCCATTATAGTGTATTGATCTTAATAAACTTACTGATTATATGTTAGTGTATTTCTCATTTCTTAACCATTCTTGTCTTGATTGGTAGTTTTGCAGAAGCTTTTTTGAGGACAAAAGCCATTTCTTCTTCGCTCAATCAACTTACTTCCATCAAAATCCTTCCTCTCTTGACCTTTGCTTTATATTGATCCACATCACCTTTTCCTTTACCCATCGGCATCTCAAGTCCCTTCTTTGTGAATGGCACATCAGGAAAGACTCTAAACCAAATCTTACCGACTTTTCTAACGTGTCTAATAATAACTTTTCTGGCAGACTCTAACTGTCTACTAGAAACATAACCACTATCCATAGCCTTTAGCCCATATTGTCCAAAAGAGACAGTATATCCGCTCTTAGCTTTACCACGAAGTACGGGTATAAATTGCTTTCTGTGTTTCCACTTTTTTGGTTGTAATAACATGATGCAGTATAGTAATAAGATGGTAAACTTAATTGTCTTTATCTTCTCTTAACCTAGGTTTAATGGCTTTTTCTTCTTTTTGTTGTTATATATTGTTCACTTAGCTACCCACACTTTAATACCAATCACTCAGTACTTAGTAACTGCAGTAGTATAGTGATAATCTATATCCTTTCTAAACGTCTGCAAACCAACTCTTCATTCGCTAAACTTCTCAGTTCTTGCTATATCAGCTCATCCCAACCTACCAGCTACTTGCAACTTCACTCACTCTGCTCATTTTTCCATCACTTTTTCAATGATTTGCTTTGACACCCTTCTAAACGGCATCCTATTCTCTATCTGAGCAGCTGCGAATTCAGCCATGATTTTTGCTGAAAGTTCCGGATTTCTCACCTCTTTTAGAACCAACTTATAAGGCTTACCAAACTTTTTCTTAAGAAGAGATTCGAAGTCCTTTGCCTTCTTTCCATCTCTACCCGTCAACACTCACACCTTAGACGTGAATATGATAATCTCTCACTCAAAAGCGTTCTTTCTAATAACCACTTTTGCAATTCAAGATCTTGGATATGTCTTTTCGATAAGTCTTCTTATTTTAACATCTTCAACGAAGAAGCTTGATCATTCTTGCTTGGTTTTAGCGAACCATTCAGATGGTCGTGATTTCACTATTCCTACTCTCATTCCTACTGGATGACATTTTTGTCACATAAGGTTAGTACTCTAGAGGTTAAAATTAATTTGCTATTCAATGCCACTCTAACGTTGCCCCAAGACAACTTTTATATTTGATCTGTGTTTCACATATCAGTGGATTCTTGCTCTACCAACGAATCTCATTCTCTTGAATTTTTTTCATCTTCCTACCTCAATTGCTTGCACATACAAATCAGTAACAGGAAGCTTAGAATTGTTATGAGCATTCGCTACAGCAGAAGCTACCAACTTATACAGAGCCTTAGCCGGCTTTGTTGGCATATACTGCAAGAATTGAAGCGCTCGTGGAGCACTCTTTCCTCTGATCATCTTAGCAACAAGATTTATTTTCTTATTTCCTATTGGCGCATTGCGCAAGATTGCTGTCAAATTAGTATCTATAGTCATGGGTAATTTAGAATTAACAATTGAATAACATATATATTCTTATGTAGGCTACTTTAGAATGGATGACCTCTAAATGTTCTCGTAAAAGCAAATTCACCCAACCTATGTCCGATCATATCCTCTGTAACATAGACACTTACAAAGTCTCTCCCATTGTGAACCGCAAACGTGAAACCAATCATGTCAGGAATTACTTGTGAAGCTCTATCTCGAACTCTAATCACCTTCTTGTCCCCTGATTGTTTCATTGCCTCTATTCTTTTGATGATGCTAGGATGCACCCAAAAGCCCTTCTTTAGCGATCTCGCCATAACTCAACATTAAACGATAATAAAGTAACTACTATTTTGCTTTCTTAGATTTTCTTCTTGTAACAATGAACTTATCTGACCACTTCTTTTTTCTTCTTGTCTTCATCCCCGGATCAACAACCTTACCACTGAACATTTTTCTATGTTTTCTACCTTGTCCTTTGTGTGATTCTCAACCTCCATGCGGATGATCAACTGGGTTCGCATTTAATCAAATCAATCTAGGCTTTCTTCCCAATCGACGTGATCTACCTGCCTTACCTGACACTGTCAACTTGTGGTCTTCGTTTCCTACTATTCACATTGTCGCTCGACATGTGTCATGGAACTTTCTAACCTCACCAGATGGCATCTTCACAAAAACCAATCATGCTGCATCATCTTTTCCAGATATTGTAGCAAATGAACCTGCTGACCTCATGAGCTTACCCTTTGTCATTGGAACCACCTCAAGATTATACACCGTCAATCACTCTGGGATATCCTTAAGCTGCTTTCTATTTCCTGATTTGATAGGAGCTTCAGGACCACACACTATCTCTTCACCGACCGTTATGTCTTTTCGAGCTAGTACATATCTTTTCTCTCCATCAGCATAATGCAACAAAGCAATCCATGGAGTTCTGTTTGGATCATACTCCACACTAACAACCTTTGCAGGTATACCAGCTTTATCATACCTTCTCGTATCTACTAACCTATACCTTCTTTTGTGTCATCCTCATCTAAATCTAGAAGTTACTCTACCATTATTATTTCTTCCAGAGTATCTCTTCTTTCACTTAGTAAGTGACTTCTCAGGCTTTCTTGACGAAACTCCCTCGAACTCATTTCCTACCATGTAACGTCTTGATGGGGTATAGGGTTTTTTACTTTTGACTACCATGTGTTATTTTGATTAGACTAGACGTAAACTAAATATTTCTTCCAAACTCTATCCTATTAGCTCGATCTTCTTATCTCCCTGGAGAGTAACGATCGCCTTCTTGTAAGATCTTCTAACAGTTTTTCTCATTGCCCTACCTTTATGTGGAGACCTGAGCACATTAACCTTAGATACATCAACATCATATATTTTCTGTACCGCTTGCTTAACATCAATTTTGTTCGCATCTTTGTGTACTTTGAAAACATATTTAGTTCCATCTTCTCAAAGCTTCGTAGACTTTTCTGTGTAGATTGGTCCAAGAATTATTTGATAAGGAGTCATCTTAGTTCATACCTTACCGGTAGTTCCCTTCTTTCATCTTCTCCTAAGGACTTGTGTATAAGTCATTGTGTTTGCAACTAGTGTTAATAAAAAATCTTACTCTATGCTAATCAGTTTAGATGTTCTATAGCTTCTGGGGTCAATACCATAACCTCTGACCACAATGCATCCAATGGATTTAAATACCCAACGTGCACATATCTAGCTTTTGGTATATTTGAAAAAGATTTTCTTATAGTATCAGCCGAATCTCCAGCATAGACAACCAACGATCTCTTGTCGCCACACTTTACAGCATCCAACAAAGCCATTGCGTCTTTAGTTTTTGGAGCGCTCAAACCGAAATCCTTAACTCAAATTATACCCTCAGCCTTTGCTTTTGCGCTTATAATACCACGCATAGCTCTTCTCCTCATCTTCACAGGCATCTTTTTTGTGAAGTTTCTTTGTGACCTAGGCCCAAAAGCAACTCCTCAACCCTTTCTAATTGGAGACTTCTTGTCTCACACTCTCGCATTACCAGTTCACTTCTGCGCATACAACTTCTTTCCTGATCAATGAATTTCTCCCCTTGTCTTAGTGTGAGCTATTGCTACACGAGCATTTGATTGCTGCAACAAAAGATATTCATGGATCAAGTCTTGATTGATCATATCATCATTGTAAAGATCACCACTTAGCTTAGCCGTTGATGCCTTTTTTCCTGCTTTGTCATAGATAGTTATTTGATACGTCATTTGTCGTACAGACAGTAATAAGAATAAATTCTCGATATAATATTATACTACTCTTTAACCTACTAATATAGAAACCATACTATTGTATCCTCATGGAACAGATCACCTCAATCACACAACAACCTCATTCTCAAGCTTATAAACACCTAGAACCAACTTGTCTTTAAGAGTTATCTGACCACCTCCCATACGTCATGCATGCGGATGTCCCTTTTGTACTCTTCTTGGCTTTCTATTTCCCATTGAACCAACCTGCCTATGAAACTTAGAACCATGAGTCTTTTGTCCTCACTTAAGATTAAACCTCTTCATAGCACCCTGGAATCACTTACCCTTTGAGATACCACGAACCGCAACCTTTTCTTCTCAATCAACCATATCAACAGTAACATCAGATCACACAGCAAATTTTTGCACGAAATCATCATCTATTGAGAATTCACACTCATTTTGATATGTAGTCTTACCGTCCTTTGATACTGGATTAATACCCAACACTACTGCTGAATATCCATCTTTCTCAATAGTTTTGTATCTAACTACTTGCTGTGGAACTACCGACAAAAGAGTGACAGGATGTTGCCTACCATCTTTTCGTACCTTGGTCATTTCCTTCTTTTGACACAATAATCCTCCTTTCATTACTATATTTGGTTAGCTAAGATCAATTAAATTACTCTTTGTCCTGAAACACCTTCACATCAACAGAAACTCATACTGGTATTGATAGACTCTGAAGATATTCCATCGTCTTACCTCAAGCAGACACTACATCTACTATTCTACCATATGTGATTCTCTCGAACTGTTCCCTGGCATCTTTGTACACAAAATTCGACTTTAGAACTGTGTACTTTTTCTTTTTCTTTGGCAATGGGATTGGTCACTTAATGTCCGCACCTGATTTTACCAATACTCATACAACCTTAGTCAATGAAGCCTCTAACATTCTCACATCATAACTCCTTAACTTGATTCTGTATTTTGGATTATCTTCTTTTTTTGCTTTTGTTGCCATGAATACAACTTTCATAAAAAAAATGAATGAATCTTAGGCAAGAAAAGCGAGAAGCAACACCTAAGCAACCTCCCACTTTCTAGCTAATTAACTATATAAGCTTTATTACAATACCTTTGTGATAACTCCAGCACCTACTGTTCTTCCTCCCTCACGGATAGCGAATCTCAATCCTTCTTGCATAGCAACAGGATAGATCAATTCTACCTCGATCTGAGCATTGTCTCCTGGAACAATCATCTCTGCACCCTTAACTGTAATCGCTCCAGTAACATCAGTTGTTCTGATGAAGAACTGAGGTCTGTAACCAGTCATGAATGGAGTATGTCTTCCTCCTTCTTCTTTCTTCAATACATATATTTCTGCTTCGAACTTCGTGTGAGCTGTAGTAGAACCAGGCTTACATATAACCTGACCTCTCTCCAAAGCTTCTTTTTCAACTCCTCTCAACAATAGCCCAACATTCATCCCTGCTTCAGCAGAGTCAAATGTCTTGTGGAACATCTCTACTCCTGTTACTACAGTTTTTTGAGACTCTTTACCTAGACCTAGAATTTCAACTTCGTCATTCATATTAATAACTCCAGTTTCAATTCTACCTGTTGCAACAGTACCTCTTCCCTTAATTGAAAACACATCTTCAATCGGCATCAAGAAATCCTTAGCAGTCTCTCTCTCTGGAGTTGGAATGTAACTATCAATTGCATCTAGAAGCTCGATGATTGGCTTAGCCGCACCATCTACATCTGAAGCGTTTTCTACAGCCTTAAGAGCAGAACCCTTAAGTATAGGAGTATTTGCCCCATCGTACTCATACTTATTCAATAGATCTCTTATCTCTTCTTCCACTAACTCAACCATATCAGGATCATCAACCATATCCATCTTGTTTAGGAAAACAACGATCTTAGGAACATTAACCTGTCTAGCAAGCAAGATATGCTCTCTTGTCTGAGGCATAGGACCATCTACAGCAGAACATACCAAGATAGCTCCATCCATTTGCGCAGCTCCAACAATCATGTTTTTAACATAATCGGCGTGACCTGGACAATCGATATGAGCGTAGTGTCTCGTTTCTGTTTCATACTCTACGTGTCTTGTGTTAATTGTGATACCTCTTGCCTTTTCTTCTGGCGCGTTATCGATATCTGTGTAATCTTTTGCTTCAGCCATTCCTCTAGCGGCTGATACTGCAGTGATAGCAGCAGTAAGAGTAGTCTTACCGTGGTCAACGTGACCAATTGTACCTACATTAACGTGTACTTTGTCTGACATGAGTAAACTATAGTATAATTTAAAAGAATAGAATAAGCTTCGTCGCCATGACGTAGTTGAGTCAAAAATAACAATAAGACACACTAATGCAAGTGTATTTTTTGCTTTTCTTGAGTGGTGGGCATGGGAGGACTTGAACCTCCGACCTCAACATTATCAGTGTTGCGCTCTAACCAGCTGAGCTACACGCCCTCAATCCACAAAAAGCTACATTAAGGTAAGCAATTTCGGGAACGCGGGACTCGAACCCACGACCTCTTGGTCCCAAACCAAGCGCTCTAGCCATCTGAGCTAGTTCCCGTACTTACTATGCAAAATGGTGCCGAGAGGCAGAATTGAACTGCCGACACAAGGCTTTTCAGGCCTCTGCTCTACCACTGAGCTACCTCGGCTCACATTACCATTGATTGCAAAAAACTTGCTTTCAGCAAAGAAAGCTACGATGGTATAGTAAACATGAAATTTATTGCAAGTCATTTCGATGTTTTTTTGACTTGCGTTTTTGGTAGCGAATAGCTAACACCATGAAACATCGGCAGTTGGAAGGTTGGCAGAGTGGTCGAATGCGCACGATTGGAATTCGTGTGTCCTGTCAAAGGGACCCAGGGTTCGAATCCCTGACCTTCCGAACTAATCTACACCACAACTCTCTAATAATAAGTTTGACAGATAATCTTACTGCAGGTATAATTAACTATTATTTCCTGACAAGTAATGTATAAAGAACCATACAAAGAAAAATATGACTACCCACTTCTCCAAGGCACACCTGAAACTGCTTATTGCAGAACTCAATTATTTTTGTCATTGATAGAAGATCTTGGGAATCCATCATTAAAAAACACTGATAGAGTAAAAGGGATATTAGCTATGGGTAAACCCATGGAGATAGCAGAAGAACTTCAATCACTCATTACACTCTTGGAGCAAGACACAGAAAATATAGACTATAACAACATCAAACAAACCGCACTAGCACTCAAAGAGACCTTTGAAAGAGAGGCTAGAAACGATCTCTCGACAGCAGAAATACTCTCATGAATGAGAGGAGAAACACAAAACCATGTAGAAATCATCAGTGAAGATATGAGACAATATCTCTGGATATATGACCTGACTAAAAAGAAAAACAAACTCAATGCGGAAAATCTCAGATCATTATACAACAACCTGTTGATATATCATCCCAACACCATCACTATGGTAAACAATGATGCACCATACAAAAAATATAGAAAAACTTGGATGACTATGGCGAAAAAAATTCTCAACTACGCTAACCACAATCTCTCTCATCAAGAAATCACAGCACTGCAAGAAGCTATCGCACAACCTATAGACACCCATCACGAAGAAACACTTATGGTGCTACAGTATTTTGGAAAACACAACATAGATTATACCATCAATAGACATCCTGATTGAATTATGAAAGGTTTTTTGGCCAATATACGTCATGACTGGGCACGCAAAATATGTAAGTATCTCTATGAAAAAGCAAAACCTGATGACTATCGAGTATGGTACAATCAACTTGTTGACATCATGAATCACAAAGATGGACTGAAATACATACCTCATGGACAACAAGAGTCGTATAAAATGCAACTCAAAGCAAAAATTATCGAACGAACGAAAAACAGTGTCAAGCTTCTTGCGGAGTTGCACATCATCAAATTGACACTAGGAACTTCAAAACTTATTCCCCTCAGACTTAGATTCTTCAAGTGAATCGTCAAAACACTCTTTGATGTTGACATTGCCTCATTCCTTGAGTTGTCTTACGATACGCTATACTCTGAAAATCAGGAAAAAATAGAGGGAACAGGACATTATCATCTTAATTACGTTGTCGGGAATGCCATGATACCTGAGATGTTTCTTTTGGAGAGTATTGGAAAAAAACTACAACTCGACATAAAGAAAGATAGTGCATTAGGGAAAGAAATACTATTTCTCGATCAATATGGTAGGTGAGAAATATGACTTGATGGGATACATGAAGCGTCTGTGTGAAATTACACACCAGAACAAATCACCTATATGGCTAGTAGACTCATGGAGCACTGACTTCACAAACACGAGGCGTTTGACCTCATCGATCGTTGATACATAGGAAGAGTTGATGTAGATTTCATTAAATCTATCCCCCAGAAAAATCTTTCCCAGCAACAAGAAGAATGCACATAGATTTCTCATGTTTCTCAATGTGGCATATGTAGACAAAGCAATCTATGTGAGCGACACTATTGTCTCTATATGATGAGTATGTGGGAACATATCTAGCGGCTGTACTTTATGTATCGCATATACTGATTGTAGCTTTCTCAGATCTCTTGCCAATGTGTCAGGGTTGCACGAAATGTAACATAGTGTAATAATTGGGAATGCGGCCTTGAGAGATATCAGTGTATTGATTGCATCTTCATGCAATCATGATCTAGGTGGATCTACGATTATGGTACCTATCTCACTTGCCAACACAGAAAGGGACTCTTCCCCTGAAGTCATCACTAACTTATCTTCTTGGATATGCATCACCTTTTCAGTTCTTCAGGCGAAAAAATGAGAATCTAGATCTGATGCGTTGTGTACTGCATTGACTCTTGCGTCACTAATCGCCCCCTCAACCTCGTCTATCCCTATCAATCTATCAAATTTTTCTATTAATGAAGCAATGATAATTCCTATTGTTCACGTACCACAATAGAGATCTACCAGAGTTCCTTTTTTACTCGATGCTGGTAGAGATTCCTCTATCATATTTGCGACTGTGCCATACAACAACTCACATCAGGTTGAATTGGTTTGAAAAAATGATTTTGGTGATAAATTGAATGAAAAGGTTTTATCATCAATGAGAAGCTGTTCCTGTATAATTCCTTCTCCTCGGAGCGTATGTCGTTCGCTCTCTTTGTCTGCAATCACTCAACCCAGGCCATTATGCACTATGAGAACTCCTGTGGTGATATGTGATGATAACCATTCATCATCCTTGAGCAGTTTTTTCAACTCTTCTACTTGATTATCCTCAAGTGCTTTAGTGGCGACAGAAAGAACCATCATCAACTGTCAGGTCCTCTTTGCTTGCCTGATCATCAGATATCTCAATGCTCATTCTTGCGCTACCTGATCATAGACTGGGTAATCCCTTAGCAACGTTTTGCAGTAATTGAACAACTCATTCACTTTTTCGTCCACTAAATCACAGTGATCAATATCAATTATTTTCCCAAATAATCACTGCTTATGAAATCACATGGACCGATTGCTTATAGTTTTTTTCTCTTCCTTGATTCACGTAATATACTTCCCAAATGTATATTCTACCTTGTTACGATATCACCAGACTTCTGGTGACCCCAACACTGGATGTACTTTGACATCTACATGATTTTTTGACAGACTCTTTTCTACGCTCTTTTGTTTCAGATCTAGCTGATCTTTGTAGCTTAGCGCTTGCCACTTGCAGCCACCACATCACTTACTTTTCAGATTAGTTGGATCTTCTGGATACATATAATGAGCGCAGCGAATGTTTTTCACATCGGCTAATGGGCCCATATCATGTATAGCCACTACACGCCCCAATATTGCTCTTCTATTCTTACGAATGATACGTATGTCACAAATCATTCATGGCAACAATCATCAGGAAACATGCAATGGTCTATCATTTTCCTCTAAACGAAAAACTGCTGTTCATGATTTATCTAAACTCTCGACGGTGAGGTTAGTGAGGATGGTATTTTTTTTCATGGGAAATATGCATATGTATGATTAAATTCTCATTCTTCAGATATTGTTGTACTCCCTAGAAAGAGAAAATCAATTGTAACTGGAGATTCTTCTACTATATTTTTGGTCATTCATTATTTACTAACCACGATACTCCAATGATTATTACACAAGCCACTCTCTCTTCTAAAGAAGTGAGCCCATGCGGCAAAGTATCTTTTCTTCGTTTTAAAGTAGCATCACCTTTTGATTTTACTGAGGGTCAATTCATCATGATTGATCGCCCATGAGTAACAGATGAAAATGGAAAATCAGTAAAGAGAGCTTACAGCATAGGAACACACTCTTGAGAGATGAAAGACAACAATATTATCTGAACTATCGTAAAAAAAGCATCTGATTATGGGCTATCAGCCTATCTAACTGAAGAAATCACCATAGGAGATAGCGTAGAAATTACGTGACCTCTAGGTCATTTCACTGACGCATGACATCGTCCTCACTACCTTTTTGTCGGTGTTGGTAGTTGAATCACTCCGCTGTACAGTATCTATAGTGGATTAGTAAAAAATTGACAGTTTGATTCTCTAGCATTCTTGTATGGAGAAAGATTTGCTGACAACCTTATCCCTAGCGTCAAGCAACTACTAGAGCATACGGAAGACAACATTCGGCAGGGGCTATACTTGTCTCAAGAGAAAAAATTACCCGAGTGATGGCAGTCAGGACGTATCAATCTTTGACTAGATCAAGCACTGCATTTTCTTGAAGGAAAAGAAATCACAGTCTTCATCTGCTGAAAACCTGAAATGGTAGATGAGATGAGAGAGAAACTCACTGATCATGGTATTCCCAAAGACCACATTCATTTCGAAAAATATTAACATCAACTCAGTTGCATGAAAAGTGAAACCAAGTTGGTTTCATTTTTTTTCTTAAAGTACAAAAGCTAGGTCGGGATTACCTTCCTAGCTCTTGCGAATACGCTCTGCGTCACCTCAATACGTGTAACAATACTCTGGCTAATCTCTCACTATGACAATTTTCTCAGTCTCAAAACCTGAAGCCTTTAGGTAATAAACACCTCCAGGCAAACTGCCGTAACTACTCAAATCAATAACTCCCTCTCGGAGATCTATCCAATTACCTCGTTCAATCACAACTCCACTCGAAGAAAAGAAAGTATAACTATCTAATTCTCTATGTGTTGCTGATCTCACTCGTACTACTCCACTTGACTCTATCGGATTACCCATCACTTTGAGTTGATGATTACCGTAAGGTGGAGCGATCGCTCCCTGTGCTACAATCAGTATCTGTATTGTATCTACACAGTCTTCATGGCACCCAGTAGTAAACAACCAATGCTCGCCAGGCTCAAAACAATCGTCATACCAGGTACCTGGACTTGAGATTACTTCCCCGTTCACATAACCACCAATGATAACATTGGAATCTACTGCATCTATCCCTATCTCCAATGTCAAACATGAAGCAGAATCTGGATCAATATAGTAGGTTACTGAGTTAGGTAAAATGATATGATCTGATTCGAAGTAATATCCTTCACACGGATCACAAAATTCAGAGACAAGGTTCAATGTAATCGTGCTATCGCATCCATTAGTAGCTGTTAGATTAATGGTATATGTTCCGGTGGAATCATACCAATTTCCTCCAACATATATGGAATCAACATCACAAATAACACTATCTATTGTGGTAGTAAAGTTTGGTAATACGTCCAACCACAAGTGAACCGTACTGTCACATCCTAAAGTAGTCTGCAATACATCGACATAGTCGCCTGTTGTTGTATAGGTTGAATTACCAACCGTGAAACTCTCTCCATCACAAATAGTCTCGTTTAAACTAACCACAGGACTTGGCAAAACTGTCAAATCTAATGTAATCAAACTATCGCAACCATGAGTTGTCTGGTAGGAGTGATTGTAAACACCTGTCGTAGTATAGACATTGTTCCCAACTGTCACACTTTCTCCGTCACATATCGTTTCCACTATATCTATTTCAAATGTTGGATGAACCCAAAGCCATAAATTGACTATGCTGTCACATCCATTTGAGCCAGTAAGTGTATCCGAATACATTCCAGAAGAGGTGTAAACACTATTTCCTACTTGATAGCTCTCTCCTGCACAAATACCTGTGTCAATTTCTGTCGGTGGATTATATAGATGGTCAATGATTATGACTATCTTATCCTGACAACCTGCAACATTGCATTCAGAAAAGATCGTATGCTCTCCCCAACTCAAGTTAAGATCGATTTCACTCTCAGCTGTCTGATTATAGATTGCTCCATTAACCCACCCATACCAAGCAATTGTATCACCTGATGAAGTAGTTAATTGCAAATCTAATGTATCAAAACCACCTGTTAAGCAGTATTCATAGAACAACGTATCCGGTGCTAATGTTCCATCGGGAAACATGATCTGATACTC
>JAHDGZ010000014.1:10195-11890 GCA_020631605.1 bacterium | reverse complement strand
CGTCACATGGATCTACGCAGCCGTCTGTTACTACAATTGTGATGGTATCTGAATCATCCAGACTGGATACTATGAGATCATAGCACCCTACCGGAACATCAAAATCCCACGATGTAGCGATGGTGTCAGTCACCAATGTATCACATGAGAATAGTAGCCACTCGGCACCATCTGGTCCCAGATTTAAGTCACAAGGCAAAACATTTGCAAAGTAACAGGTGGAAACAGAAGCAAGCCCAGTTGAGCAATCAGTCTCATAGTACGTTGTATCGTTGGCTGCTACCAACGGTGTAATATCACAAGTTGCACATATTTCTATGTCGCAATTAGTGACTAAGGTTGTCATAGTTGAATGATCAGGGCTTGACATACCCACGGCTTGCGTTGTTCCTAGAACAAGACAACAAGCGATTGCCCCTACTAGGGCGTTTGTAAAGTTTCTAAACATTTTTCAAATGTACTTAAGTTGTTGTGAGAACACTACCTTGCGCCGCGGTTGTTGATCTCGATGATTTTCGTTAATTAATGAATTATTTATGGTTGAATTAATTTTGTACACATAGTCCTTGGGCGTTTGGGGACCATGTGCATTGTATTCTATTGTTCTGATAAATATCTTCATGCCATAGATTATGGCATGCCGCGTGCCAGAACTTCCAGCACATATACTTTTGATATCTATTTATCACCTAATGTCAAGCTCTTGTGTTTTATTTTCAATCAATTGAAAAACCCTCCCACATGACGTAGAAGGGCTTTTCTTGCTGTTTCTATTCTCTTGTTAGCATTCTTACAATCCAATCTTCATAGCTCTTGCTGTGATCTCAGCACCAGTATCTCGTAATCTATTAATTGGTGGTAGAGGCATTGGCATCGGCTCAGGATTTGGCATTGGAGCATATGGTCTCAATGAGAAGTTGTTTGGACGAGAGAACTCTCCTTCACCCAACTGCACATAGATCAAATCATCTGCTACATATTGTTCTCCAGCTGCAGGGTATGCATGATCCATATAGTATCTTTCACCATTGTAGAAGTATTGTACTACGTATCTTCCTTCTGGTAAACTATGGAATAGGTATGCCCCATTTGCATCTGTTTGTGTTGTTCGTGTACGTCATTGATCGTCATACAGAACTACAGTGATTCCAGCTAATCATGTATCCTCACTACTGAAGTTACCACGATCATCTTCATCTATGAAAACAAATCCTGCTATTGATCCTAGAATTTCTTCTTCGTCCGTTTCGTTTTTACATGTACTACTACATCCATCGTTATTTATTCTGTTTCCATCATCACATTGTTCGTATGATTGATTAATTTGTCCATCTCCACATCTACGGTTAGAACCTGGTCATGGTCATGGTCAACTTGAACCTCACTCTAATATCATACTAGCTCTACAACGATTGTCTGAAACAATATCATCACTTGTGTCTGTTACTTCACAGTATGGTTCGAATGTTGTTACTGAACCATTTCTTTCGAAGTCACATGTTCCTTGGTATGTGTTATCATCGATCTTTGTCATTGATGATACAACATCTCCATTTCCACAATGCAATGCAATGTCTTGTAGGTCATTAATATCACCTCCTATAGAACAAGTATATACTTGTGTAGCTGCACTTGCTTCTACAGTCTTAGATGCTGGTGAGATGTTTGCACAGAATAGATCTGGCGTATTTCATC
>JAHDGZ010000014.1:6554-10095 GCA_020631605.1 bacterium | reverse complement strand
GTAAATGGTGCACTTGATCCATTGTACAACATTCCTGCTGGCAATGTATCAGTTACTACTACATTGTTTGCTGTTAGTGTTCCTTGGTTAGCAAGTGTTAGTGCAAACTGTACTGTAGATCATAATGTAACTGTCCCTGAATCTGCTCTTGTTTTGGTGAGAGCTAGATCGTATACGTCTCCATTTGGAGAGTAGTTAAGAACTATTTCTGATCTTCTTGGTGTACAATCATCGTCTACTGAATATGCGAAGATTTCTATGGTATTAGCACCACTTAGAAGATCTACATCTATTGTCCAGTTACCGTTAGTGATTACTGGATACAAAAGTGCTCATCAATCAACGCTCACTGTCATGTAACTAACATTTCATTGTACTGTTCATTGCAATGTTACTGGCTCAGTTGTTACTGTTTGATCATCTGTATGACTTGTTACCACAATATTGGTAGCTGGATTTGTACAACTTCATCCGGTTGCAGTTTCAATTAAACCGAAGTTATTTGAAACACTCGTATCCCCAGCACTCAATGAGATTCCAGTAATGGTCAACAATCCACTAGCTGTTCCTCCCTCTGTACCAGGTTGTACTGAATCAGGATCATAAGTTGCTGATGTATCATAATAACGTACTGTATAGTTTCATGGAGCTAGACTTCCGAAGAAGTATTCTCCGTTTGCATTGGTTGTTGTTGTTGCTATTACGTTTCCACTAGCATCTAATAATTCTACTGTCAAACCAGCCAATCCTGTATCTCCTGCACCGAATGTATCATCTCCGCTCGCGTTACCAAAGTCAGAGTAAACCACTCATGCTATAGAAGCCAACTCATCTCCTATCAATCCAAAGTTGTTTGATGTACTTGTCTCTCATCCAACTAGTGAGATTCCGGTAATGGTTAATAATCCACTAGCTGTTCCTCATTCTGTTCCTGGCTGTACTGAGTCAGGATCATAAGCTGCTGATGTATCATAATAACGTACTGTGTAGTTTCCATCTGCCAATCCTCCAAAGAAGTATTCTCCGTTTGCATTGGTTGTTGTTGTTGCTACTACGTTTCCACTAGCATCTAACAATTCTACTGTAAGACCTGCTAATCAAGTATCTCCAGCTCCAAAAACATCATCTCCATTTGCATCTCCAAAATCATGGTAGATTACTCCAGCCAATGATGCTAATTCGTTTTCTATCAGACCAAAGTTGTTTGATATACTGGCATCTCATGCATTCAATGTAATTGATGCTATAGAGAGCAAGCTAGTTGGTGTTCCTCCATTTGTTCCTGGCTGTACTGAATCAGGATCAAATACTGATGAATCAAAGTACTGAACAGTGTATGTTCCTGGCGCTAGATTACCGAAGTAATATGCTCCAGTTGCATCTGTTGTTGTGGTTGCTACTACGTTTCCACTAGCATCGAGTAGTTGTACTGTAAGACCTGCTAATCATGTGTCTCCAGCTCCAAAAACATCATCTCCATTTGCATCTCCAAAATCACGGTAGATGAATCCAGCTAATGATGCTAGGTTTGGTTGTTCTACTATTACTACTGCTGTATCATCGTCATCTTCGTCTGTACTATCGTTTCCTGTTGTTGAATCTGAATCATCTCCATCATCTCCAGTGATCTCTACATAGTTCACTAATGCTGTTCATGTGAATCATGTATCAATCGCTACTACTATTGTTTGAGTTGATGTTGCTCCAGGAGCAATTGTTCCAAAGTTCAATGTAAATGGCGCACTTGATCCATTGTACAACATTCCTGCTGGCAATGTATCAGTCACTATCACGTTATTTGCAACCACCTGTCCTTCGTTTTTCACTGCTATAGTGAATACAGCTGTTCATCCTGGTTGCACTGTTTGTGCACTAGTGAGCACTTTGTCTATTGCTAGATCATAGAGTGGGTTACAAATAAGTCCTTCATCTACTTCATCATCACAATCATTGTCTTGGTTATCACATACTTCTGTAGGTGGTGTAGGACACTCTGCTACACAGAGTTCTACATCACCACATACAGATCCATTATAATCACATACGATTGGTGAGTTAACAGTTGGGTCATTATCGTTACAATCTAACTCAACACATACTCCATCGTTATCCTCATCGATACATTCTGCCAACACAAGTCCTCTCCCTACTGGACACATTTCTGGTTCCACAGTACTAGGATCTGCTACAACACATTGGAAGAAGTATGTTCCAAGCATCGTTGGTGTAAACGTATATGTTGTTTGTCCCGCAGGTAACAACACTGGCGTTACTCATCAAAGTGGATTTGTAATCAATAGACCGAATTGGTTAACATTGTTTCCTTGACATGAAACCGTAAATGTTCCATTCAATAGAATTGCTCATGCTGGTGATACTACTGTATCTGTACACTCTGGATCAATAGGACAGACATCATCTTCATCTATTTCTCCATCGCAATCATTATCTTGAGAATCACAGATCTCCGTAGGAGGTGCTGGACACTCTTCAACACAAAGTTGCACATCTCCACACACAGAACCATTGTAGTCACATGTTATTGGATTACTTACATTTGCATTGTTATCATCACAATCTAGATCTGCACATACTCCATCATTGTCTGCATCTGTACATGAACACACATTTCCTTCATCAACTTCTCCATCACAGTCATTGTCTACCGTATCACATACTTCTGTAGGTGGCGTAGGACATTCTGCAATACAGAGATCTACATCTCAACATACTGTTCCATTAAAGTCACATGATATCGGTGTGCTTACATTTGGATCATTATCATTACAGTCTACATCATCACAGACACCATCGTTGTCTGCATCTGGACAAGAAGTAGGAACACACAAACATGTATTGATGTTACATGTTTCATTTGCACCACATGTCAATCCTGGTTCGTTACATTCTTCTCCTGGATTAATAACTCCATTTCCACATGTGTCTCCACATCCTTCATCTACTACATTATTACAATTATTGTCTATGCCATCTCCACACACTTCTGTAGGTGGGACTGGACACTCCAATACACATAAATCTACAGCTCCACACACATTTCCATCATAATCACATGATATGGGTGTACTTATTGTAGGATCAGTGTCATTACAATCAACATCGTCACATACTCCATCGCCATCAGCGTCAGGGCATGAACAAACATCACCTTCATCTATCGCTCCATCACAATCATTATCGTCTCCATCACACACTTCTGTAGGTGGAACTGGACATTCTGCTACACAAAGATCGAAATCTCCACATACTGATCCATTGTAATCACAAGCAATCGGTGTACTTACATTGGGATTGTTGTCATCACAATCTACATCTGCACATATTCCATCTCCATCTACGTCTGTACATGTATCAGGCTCACACAAACATGAGTTACTATTACATGATGATCAAGTTCTACATGTTAGTCCTGGTTCGTTACATTCTTCTCCTGGATTAATAACTCCATTTCCACATGTGTCTCCACATCCTTCATCTACTACTTCGTTACAGTTGTTATCTATTCCATCTCCACACACTT
>JAHDGZ010000014.1:0-6454 GCA_020631605.1 bacterium | reverse complement strand
CATCCTTCATCTACTACTTCGTTACAGTTGTTATCTATTCCATCTCCACACACTTCTGTAGGTGGAACTGGACATTCTGCTACACAAAGATCGAAATCTCCACATACTGATCCATTGTAATCACAAGCAATCGGTGTACTTACATTGGGATTGTTGTCATCACAATCTACATCTGCACATATTCCATCTCCATCTACGTCTGTACATGCATCAGGTTCACATAGACATGAGTTTGTGTTACATGATTCTCATGTTCCACATGTTAGTCCTGGTTCGTTACATTCTTCTCCTGGATTAACAACTCCGTTTCCACATGTTGGTCCGCAGACTCATCATTCATCCACTTCATTATTACAGTTATTATCCTGACTATCACATGTTTCTGTGTTTCCTGGATAATTGTTTGGGTCGTTATCATTACAATCAGTACCCTTACATGAACCATCTCCATCTACATCTATACATGGGTCACATGCATCTCCATATGCATCTCCATCTGAGTTTGCTTGGCTTGGATTGAAAACATCTGGACAGTTGTCAAGCGAGCTACATACTCCATCATTATCTGGATCAGTACACTGTGCTTGTGCCACAGAAGTAACGCTTACTGTTTCTCCTGTTTCTGTTGTTCAGTGAGTTGAATAAATTGGTAGTATTTGCGTCAATACCATGACTGCAACAACTACGCTACGTGTTAGGCTTGTATAAAGTTTTTTCATTTACTTGTTAAGTAATTAGTTACATAAAAAATTGGTATGTTTTTTTGACCGATAAGAAAAAATGTACAGGACTTCGCTTTTTGTCAGCGATTGGTCTTTGATAATGTAGTCAATACAACAACGAAGAATTAGATAGTCTTTGAATGCTTTTTGTTTTAGTGCGTCTTCCGCGTAGCAGGTGGGCCTTTTGTTTTTTATTTTACGTTTAATTAATTGATATGTTTGTTGTCAGCAATGTCAAGTCTTAGTTTTGACAAAATCAAAAAAAGACACATAGATTGTCTACGTGTCTTTCTGCTTTTTTTTGATTACTTAAAAAATACGTATTTTTTCTTTCACTTTCTGATTAAAGTTCCACCCCTTTTGGTGTCTGAGGAATGTTCAATAGTATATCATATCTCGGTAATTTTTTCCCCAAAGACTGAAACAGCTCATGAACTAATCATCTTTTTTGCTTCACCATTTGATTGAGCTAATCATGACATCACAAGCAGATCAATCAATCTATAGATTTTGGCTTCTATCCTATTTCAACCTGTTGCTTCACATAGCGCATCACTCACTTGATCATCTAGACCTGATTCTAGCGCAGGCAAAACATCTCAACCAAAGAGTAGATCGGTCACTTTTTCTGTCACATCAGCCTCACCTTGACCAAAAATAGTGGTAACCACGTATTTTGCCAAATTCTTCTGACCATACCTAAGCTCAGGCTTCTTTTTATGTTCCTGAGAAATTTCTTCTACTTCTTCCATAGTAAGCAACGTGAGTATCTTGAGAAACTTTTCTACATCCTCATCGTTAGTATTCAAGAAATACTGATACATCTCGTATGGAGTAGTTTTGAGAGGATTGAGCCAAAGCGCATTCCCTTCTGATTTTCCAAACTTCTTTCATGTACTATCTACCAGCAATGGACATGTCACCCCATACGACTCTTTATCAAGCTTTTTACGTATCAGTTCTATCCCTGTCACTATATTTCATCGCTGATCTGATCAAGCAATCTGAAGCTTACAATCATGTTTTTCAAATAACTGCAAGAAATCGTATCATTGCATTAGCATATAACTGAACTCTGTATAAGAAATAGATGCTTCTGGATCCTCAATCCTACGTTTGACTGTCTCTTTGTTCATCATCTGATTGATCGTCATATTTTTCCCTATATCTCTTAGGAATCAAATATAACTTAGTCATTCATAAAAATCCAAATTGTTCTTCACCTCATAATCAAAGGTGTCTCATGAAATCAAAGTCAGGTGACTCAGTATTCCTCATACCTGTTCAGTGATCGCTTCTACATTATGCTGAAGTGTTTTTTCATCTAAGAATGTTCTCTCAGAGTTTTTCCCTCATGGATCTCCTACCATTCCTGTAGCTCATCCTACAATAAAGATTAACTTATTTCCTCTACGCATATATTGTACTGCATGCATAAATCATACAAAATTTCCTAAGTGTAAGGAGTCAGCAGTTGGGTCCATACCCACATAAAGCGTTTGACCTCATTTTTCATATAATGGAAAGACTTCCTCGTGAGTGTACTGATTAAGAAATCCACGACTCTCTAACTCTTGTTTAAGATTCATTGTGCCATGCAGACAATAAGATAAATTTTATACATTCTTCTATCGTTATAGGTAGTGATTGCAAGATTGCCTCGCATCAGTGCATATCTTCTTTATGTTGTTTCTTAACTCCTATCTCTGTTTATATTTACAATTTACATAGCCTATTTCTATGAAAATCCACATAGTTTCGCTCTTTCCTTGAATGTTCACCAGTTTCTTTTCTGCATCTCTGATTGGTAAAGCTCAAGAATCTGAAGTACTCACCTTCAATTTCATCAACCCTAGAGACTTTTGTTCAGACAAACATCAACAGATTGATGATAAGCCCTATGGCGGTGGTGAATGAATGCTTCTGAAAGCTGAACCACTTATTACAAGCATAGAGCACATCATTTCTTGACTATGAGATGAGACATTTCATATCCTTTTTCCGAAGCCAAGTGAGCAGTATTTTACTCAAAAAGATGCACTCACTTACAGCAGTATAGACAACCTTATTTTCGTCTGTTGAAGATATGAATGAATTGATCACCGTTTTGATCTCTGGCTCACACAACAATTTCCACAACAACGATCTGCTCTCTCTCTTGGTCAGTATGTATTACTATGATGAGAGGTTGCTAGCATGACCATGATTGAAGCAATAGTCAGACTTGTCCCATGAGTGATCAAAGAACAAGGCAGTCGACAAAAAGAGAGTTATGACCCTTTGAAGGGAATGGCAAACATTGAACATCCACAATACACAAGACCTCAAGAAGTCAGAGGCATGCAGATCCCAGAGGTACTTATTAGTGGTAATGAGCAAGCCATTATAGATTGGAGGAAAGATATCTCACAACACTAATATTTTTTTTTCGAACACAACAAAGCACCCACAAGTGGGTGCTTTGTCGTTTTCTGATCTATGCTCTTCTAGATTCTATTCATCATATCTGAAACAAACTGCTTCACTTCAAGCTCACCTTCTGGTCGCTCTTCGCTTATAGCTATCTGAGTCATCAGGTATTCTAGAACTACTTGTAAACGTTTGTTGTAGTCAGCTGATGTATTCTTACGTCCTTCTAGCTGATCTTCAAGCACACGCAGCTGGTGGGCAATGTTTGCAGTTCTATACGCTGCATCTTCTCCAGCTTCCGCTCTGATTGATGTTACGAATCCTCCAATCTTCTTCTTAAACGCTGTTGGCAATTGCTTAGCAAGTGCATCAAAATCGTATTCGATTGTTACCACTTGTTTAGCCCTAACCATCAGTCTATTAGAATCAGATCCTACAGGAATACATGTTCCTAGAGTCAATCGCTTACCTTGCACTTCTTGTGAAAGAGCGTCTACATCATCATGTTCAACAGTCTCAATCACTTCTACTTGGTATGTGAATGTCTCTTGTTCACCCTTCTCATTAGTTTGCACTACATAGATGATATCTCCATCTTCTACTAGTCCTAGAGTCTTATAGATATTTCCAACAGATCTTTGTGGGAAACTATACCATGGTCTTCTGAGAGTAGAACTATGTCATCGTAGCATTGCGTTACCTACTTCATTAATGTTTGCTGAGTGAGGATAATGTAACACTCCATCAGTCAACTGTTGAGCATAATCTGACAACTCAACTTCACCTTCAGCAAACTTCTCAAGTAGGTCACTATCTGTTACTGTATTGATAGGTGATACGATACCAGCTGTAGGAACGATAACAATTGTATCTGCACTACGAGCCCATGTAGGTAGTTTCTTGATTCGTTGGTCAACATCATAAGCAGATGGGTCTAACATATCTACTGGTTCTATCCAATCTGTAGTAGAGACATCGATATGACTCAAGTCTAGTATCTCGATACCCTTCTTCGCTAGACGTGCTTGTATCATCGCCTCATCTGGTCCTGTTACTGGCAACTGTCTAGGATATTCGAAATCAGTTTTTCCGATTGTCTTATCATCTTTTTGTTCATGGAAATCTATGTTTCTATCAGTCAATATCTTGATTGTCTCTGACATATCTTTACATGCCACACAATATTCACCTCCATCACATTCTTCTCCTTCTTCAATCTCTCCATTTCCACAAATAGACTCATTGTTACAAGTAGAGCTACATCCGTCTCCACTCAAGGTGTTTCCGTCATCACATTGCTCTCCTTCATCAGTCACTCCATCTCCACAGATTGGTCACTCTAGACGACAGTTTCTATCACAACCGTCTCCGCTTGTTCTATTTCCGTCATCACATTGTTCTCTTGACACATCTAGTCTTCCATTTCCACAGTTTCCTCATCCACTGTTTCCAGGTCTACAGTCACATGCTGAACAAGTGAATCATGCATTACATGATAATCCAGGCTCACCACATTCTTCTCCGAAGTCAGCAACTCCATCTCCACATAGTGGTTGAGGATTTTGACATGTACTACTACAAGAATCTCCATCTAGAAGGTTTCCGTCATCACATTGTTCTCATTGATCAACACGGTTGTTTCCACATTCGATTAGTGTACATACTGGAGAACACATTCCGTTTAGTCCATTTTCTGCTCCTGCATCACATTCTTCATCTCCATCTAGTTCTCCATTTCCACAATCAGGTGTTCAACCACCAGATGTTTCACAGTTACAAGAGTTGTTACATGTGTAACCATCTGAACACACTGCCAATCCTGGCTCACCACATGTTTCTCCTGTTTCTATCACGTTATTTCCACATACTGGATCTCCTACGCTAATTGTTTCACAATCATCATTGTTTGTCAATGTTGTTAGTGATAGATCAGTCATTGGGTTATCTCCGTTGATACATTGTGTATCGTGTGGGATTGGATCTTCGTTATCTGATTCTACTATTGCAGTATTTTGTGCTGTTTGACCAGCTACTGCTGTAGCTCCGATTGTTAGCTCCATCTCTAGTGTGTGTAGTTGACCTGGAGCCAATGTTCCTATTGTCCAGATAAGAGTGTTTCCAGCTACACTTGTACTTCCTATACTAGAGCTTGTTACTGTTGGGTTAACCAATATCGCTCCAAATGTATCTGTTACTACTACACCAGTACTCTCTTCGTCTCCAAAGTTTTGCACTTCAATTCTGTATGTAACTACTTCTCCTATATCGTATGGTCCTGATGAAAGAACTGATTTGTTAATTCTCACTTCAGGTCGAGGGATTGTAGGTTCGATATCGATAACTTCTATATCATGATCATCTTCATCGTCTGTATCATCACATGTTGTTCCGATAACATTATCATTTGGTGTTCCATCGTTTCCATTATCGTTATCTGTTGTACTATCACAGTCATCTATATCATCTCCTGCGATCTCTGCATGGTTTGATAGTGATGTACCTGCTGCATTAGCATTAATTTCGAATGTGATTGATACTGTTACTGATTGTCCAGCTGGTACAACCACATCAGTATTGTATGTAGCTATTCCTCATGCTAGACTCCAGTTTGTATCTACCAAGAGCAATCCTGCTGGTACATAGTCTACTAGACCAGTCACCGTGGCATCAGCATTTCCTTGGTTTGTTAGAGTGATATCAAATGTAACCATATTTCCAACTACATGTGGAGCCGGTGTTGTACTTGATACAGTCTTAGCAAGAGCCAAGTCTTCAGCTACTATTTCTTTACAGTCTCGTGTACATAGTCCATCGTTACCATTGTTTGCATATCCGTTATCACATTCCTCTGGGAATGTTCCCACAGACACATAGTTTGATGGAGGAGTAGATCCATCATGTACTACTCAATCTCCACAGAAAGTAATATCATTTCCTTCCCATCTACATTGATCGTTACAGTTGGCATCCAACCCTGGTTCACATGCTTCGTAGTAACCTTCGTCATTTGGTTGTTCTACGATATCATTTCCACATCGTGTCATACCTTCACAGATACATACATCTCATTGTGTCACATATACGTCTCATGTTGTATATTCAAATCCATCAGTACATGTTTCTCCTGGCGATTGATCTCCTGGTGTTGTTGGGTCACAATCAGGTGAACCATTTCCGATAGTAATGATTTCGATATCATGATCATCCTCATCAGTTGTGTCATTACATCCACTTCCTGTTGAATCGTCTACTACTGTTGCATCGTTTCCATTGTCATCATCTGCTGTACTATCACAGTCATTTATATCATCTCCTGCAATCTC
>JAHDGZ010000044.1 GCA_020631605.1 bacterium | reverse complement strand
AGAGATAAGTACAGCACTTGCAGTTCAAGCTAAGATAGCTTTAAGTGTAGTACTTTTGCTAGGTGTTTTCATTTATTAAATTTATTCTAAATAAAGATTACTTCGTGATTCTAATTAATGTATTATATCAATGCAAGTCATTTTTTCTGCTTTTTTCTGTTATTTATTTGACTTTTTTACTTTTGATATATTTGTTTGACGAAGTAATTGTTTATTTGTGACGATTATTATTTATTTCTATAGCTAAGTATAAAAAAAATATAGTTACTATGAAAAGCCATTGATAAGCTTTAGGTCTGTATGATACTACTAATGGGTAAAGAATTAGAGTTATTGTTAACGCTATGAGCAGAAAGTTGATCATGCTTGAGATGTTTATGATTTTTTTGTTTTGTGGAAGGAATAGTTCTATTCTCTCTATAGATTTTACTAATTTATGCTTTATGCTAGTTGACTCAATGCTGAGTCATCTGTTTCTATATCTGACTCTTAGAGCTGTGTAGAGAAGAGCAATTCATAACCAAGTTCGATTTCACTGATGCCAAGGAAAAATGTTTGGTCGTATAAGGTGTGTCAGAATCAATAGTCATACAAAAACAGTTAATAATGTTAAAGTTCGATGAAACCATTTGTAAGACCAAATATTTTTACACTCAGTTATTATCTCTTTTAACATAGTGATTCAATTAGTTTATAGAGTTTTACCGATGATGTTGCTACGAATGTAGTGTTGCGAAGATTTTTCTTATTATAATCTAAGCTCTCTTTGTTTATAGTTTGTAGATATCCTCATGCAACTTCAAGAATGCACTGAGCAGAAGCTATGTCCCATTCCATACTTGGCTTAAGACGAGGATAAATGTCTGCTTTACCTTCAGCAATTATACAGAGTTTTAGTGCACTTCACACTGGCTTTTTATTTATGTCATATCCTAATTTTATCACTCAGTTGCTAAAGGCTTGCTCCTTTTCTCCTGAATGTGAACGGCTCATTACTAGATCTAACGGACTTTGAATTTTTTGTTTAACCTGTATAGGCTGTATTCATTTATTGGTTTTTTTGAATGCTCAGATATCATGTTGAGCAAAGTACACATTTCACTGTGCTGGGACACCTGTTACTCACCAAATAGGTTTAGAATTTTTTATAAGAGCAATATTGACTGTAAATTCGCCATTGCGCTTAACAAATTCTTTGGTTCCATCTAATGGATCTACACATCGGAAGTATTCCCAATCTTTTCTTTGCTCATAAGGAACTTCAGTTGTTTCTTCAGACATTATCGGGATGTTGATGTCTAGCTTTTGCAGGCCCTCAACTATAACAGAGTTAGAGGCAATATCAGCTTTTGTCAGTGGTGATTCATCATCTTTTTGCTCAACACCAAAGTCATCCGTTTGATATATTTCCATGATTTTCTCTCATGCTTTCTCTGCAATTTCTATGATATCTTCTATGCTGAAATTGAAATCTTTTTCTTTCATTATACTCTTTATTTTTTCTAAAAACTCACTTTTTCTCGCGCTCTCTCATGTATATAGTAGAACACTGTTTTGGTAAGTAGTTCTAGTCATCCAATAGATGCTGCCATACCCAACTCCCCTGTTATTAGTCGTGAGAGTACTATTGTATCTAAGGTTCAGATTATTCTTCGCGAGATAGACTTTATAATTGATTTTTTTCTTGTCTTTTGCTTTTTTCCTATTAGCAGTTTATCTATAAACATTAGTTCTTAAGTAACTTGCTGATTTGAGTAAAAACTCTAGATGATCATTCAAGCTCCAACAGTTTCATTGGTAGCTTCGTTTATAAGTATGAAATTTCCTGTGTTTCTATTTTTTCTATATGAGTCGTGAAAGAGTGGTGACATAGTTCTCAGTGATATTCTCATGATATCATTCATTTTGATCGTATCGTAGTCCTCTACTCTGTGCATTGTGTTCACATCTACTTTGTATTTGATTTCTTTTATGATGCAGCGTGTATCTTTGCTTGTGTGTTTCAGAGCATACTTTCCATTTATCTCTAATGATTTTGTACTAAACCAACAAACCATAGCATCAATGTCCTGTGATACAGTTGGCTGATTGTTTGGTCTTACTATCATATCACCTCTGCTGACATCTATATTGTCTTCTAGCCTCATCACAACAGACTGTGGAGCAAATGCTTCAGTGATTGGTTGTTCATTTAGTTCAATTGATTTGATGGTGGATTCAAAGCCAGAAGGCAGTATTGTTACCTTGTCTCATGGTTTGAAGACTCCTCAAGCTATTTGTCACGCATATCATCTATAGTCGTGATAGTCATCTGATTGGGGACGAATGACGTATTGTACAGGGAAACGACAGTCTATATGATTATGATCACTTCAGATATGGATTGTTTCTAGTAAGTACAAAAGTGGTGAACCTTTATACCAATTCATGTTTTCAGATCTGTTTACTACATTATCACCTTTGAGAGCGCTCATGGGAACAAAATGTATGTCCTGAACATTGAGCTTTGAAACTAATCACTCTACCTGATCCTGAATTTCATTATACTTTTCTTCACTTCGATCTACTAGATCCATCTTGTTGATACAAAATATGATGTGAGGTATCCCAAGTAGAGATGCAATGAAAGAGTGACGAGCTGTTTGTTCTAACACTCCATTTCTTGCGTCAACAAGGATAAGTGCAACATTAGCAGTGGATGCTCATGTGACCATGTTCCTGGTATACTCAATATGTCCTGGAGTATCTGCAATGATAAACTTTCTACTTGGTGTAGCAAAGTATCTATATGCTACATCAATCGTGATTCATTGTTCTCTCTCTGCTCTTAGTCAGTCAGTCAAGTAGGCAAGGTTTACTTCTTCTTCTCCTTTACGCATACTAGTTTTTTCTATAGCTTCCCACTGATCCTCAAAAATTGATTTTGTATCATGTAGTAATCTACCGATCAGTGTGCTTTTTCCATCATCTACACTTCATGCAGTAGTGAAGCGAAGTAGTTCCATATCTTGATGAGTCATGTAGTCTATTGATTAGGTCTAAAATGTATCTGTTGCTTGTGACTAGAAGTATCCTTGTTTTTTTCTATCTTCCATAGCTGCCTCTGATCTTTTGTCGTCAGCTCTTCATCCTCTCTCCGTGACTCTTGTTGCTGCCACTTCATCTATAATTTTTTCAATAGTATCTGCGTCTGACAAGACTGCTCCTGTACAACTTATGTCTCATAGTGTTCTATAACGAACTTTCATCGTAGAGATTTCTTCTCATTCCTTGAGTGTCATAAACCTTTCATCAAATGCCAATATTACTCAATCTCTTACAAAACACTCTCTTTCATGAGCTAAGTAGAGACTTGGGATGGGAATGTTCTCTTCTAGTATATACTGCCGTATGTCCATCTCAGTTCGATTTGAGATAGGAAAGACTCTGAAATGCTCTCAGATGTCTTTCTTTCAGTTGTATAGATTTCGCAATTCTGGACGTTGATTTTTTGGATCCCATTGTCCAAACTCATCTCTGTGGGAGAAAAATCTTTCTTTGGCACGAGCTTTTTCTTCATCTCTTCTTCAACCTCCCATTGCACAGTCACATTTTTCTTCTTCTAATCAGTCTAGTAGTGTAACTATTTGCAATCAGTTTCTGCTTGGGTTTGGTCATTTTTCTTCCACTGCTCTACCTTTGTCTATACTATCCTGTACGAGCTTTACTATCATTTTGACATTAAGTTTTTTCGCTCGATTGTCTCTGAAATCTAATGCCTCCTGGAAATTGTGTCCAGTATCTACATGCATCATTGGAAAAGGAATATTTCATGGCGCAAATGCTTTTTTTGCTAGATATGACATTACTATTGAGTCCTTTCATCATGAAAAAAGTATGATCGGATTCTCAAATTGAGCAGCAACTTCACGTAGTACATGTATTGACTCTGCCTCTAGCTGTTGTAGGTGATTTAGGTTATAACGCATTTTGAAATAGTGTAATTGTACTAAATAGTGATTTAGATTAGACTGTTAGTTTTAAGATAATTGATTACTAGATCAACAGATTCATCTATGCTGAGCAAATCTGTTCTTACTTCCAGATCAGGATTGCTTGGTGCTTCATATGGGTCTGATATTCATGTGAAATTTTTAATCTCTCCTGATCTAGCCTTTGCGTAAAGTCCTTTGACATCTCTAGACTCACAAGTTGCTAGCGGTGCATTCACAAAAACTTCTATGAAGTTTGTGGTTTGTGATCTCACATAATCTCTCATTTTTTGATATGGAGAAATGAATGTAGCTATGACACCTACTCCATGTTTGCTTAGTAGTCATGCTATGAAGCTTATTCTTCTTATGTTTTCTTCTCTATCCTCCTTGGTAAATCCTAAGTCTTTGGTTATGTGTTCCCTGACCAAATCTCAATCAAGTTGTTGGATGCTAGTAATTCAGCTTTCAATTAATCTTTTGTGTACAGCATTAGACAGTGTTGTTTTTCATGCTCAAGAAAGTCCTGTAAATCGTAGTACAAATCATTTTTTTGACATAATTTTTTTTTGATAAAAAAAATGTGACTTGCACTATGCTAGCAAAAGGCTATCGTGTTTCAACTGTTTTGTCCAATTTTATGCTATGCAAAAGCTTAAAGTAATTGCTAAAAGATATACTACACTTCTTCTCTGAGATAAGGATTATAAAGAGCTGATAACTTGAGTATGAATTTCTGTAGTATATACCCTAGTGGGCATGATTCTCATGTATATTCTGACTGTACTTCAAGCTAGGTGGTTTTGAGCCGATTGAGTTTGATTGATGGCTAAAGCTAATACGATTTTAATCTTTGCTTGAGCTTTTGCTTCACTCGGGTTGAGCGCTTCCGTAGTTAGGTATATAAATCAACGAACAGCTGAATGATCTCAGCATAAGTTACGTACCTTATACAAGGTTATTCTCACTTATGTTCTACCTCTCAGTATTGCCATAGGTTTGCTTCTTTTTCTTTTTAGCAATATTCTTGCTTTACAAGTATTTAAGGATGAAAGAATGATTCTGGTGATAAAGATTATTTCATTCTTTTTTCCGCTGATAGTTCTTTCGTGAATATGACTCGAGATAATAAAGTGATATAAAAACTTATCGCTTTTTCATGCAATAACTAAAATTTGAAAAGTACTTGTAGCAATACTTTTTCTTTG
>JAHDGZ010000043.1:4174-5256 GCA_020631605.1 bacterium | reverse complement strand
CAATCAAGCACAAATCGGGAAAATTTGTTTCTATACAAAATGATTTATTCATGTCTCCTATGCTTATCAAACAACGATTAGACATCGGTAGATTACCTGCTGGTGTACAATTATCACTACACCCACAAGGCCAAAACAACCTTGTCACAACAGACAAATTACAAGAATATTACAATCAATCACTTAACAAGTCTCCAACAACTTCATAGCTGCAACTACATCTTCTCAGACATGCTTAGTGAAATCTCACAACGTAGCACCTGCCATCGCGCTAGAATAATGTTCGTCTACAAAACAAATAGTAATACTATCAGGGAGATGAGATTCTAATGCTAATCCAAAAGCATCAATAGCATCACAAATACTCTGCTGCTTACTACTTGCATGTGTATCAGTCAACACAGGTTTTCCTAACAAAATCAAACTAATATTTTTTTCTACAACAATTGCGGCAATATCATCATACACGCTCTCCGTATTTACAATATAACCAATAGGAAAAATCATATCTACTGCTCAGTCTTTCCAAGCAAGTCAGATTTTTTTTCTTCACCAATCTACAGCAAGTATATGTTTCATAGATATACTATGCATAGTATCATCCTCGTTGCAAACAAAAGCATTGTCTAATCTACATAGGTAGATTGACTTGCATGAACCGTAGGATTATAACTTCTAAACAAGAGTGAAACTGTATCGGAAAGTCATAACCTAGATACTTGCATTCATAGTGAACGCAATCAATCTTCTATCACAGCACATCTTGTATTCAGAAACTTCTCGTGTTTCACAAAGTCTCTATATCTACTCACTATTTTCTCAACACTATCTTTCATATACAAAACATCCAAAAGTTTTGACCATCGTTTTTTATTCACTTGTCCATTCTCTTCACCATTGATATAATATGGGACTATCATATAGAACTCCTTCACATAAATCAGCCCTGTTCTCAAATCTATATCCTCAAGAAAGTTGATATATTCTTTCCCCGAAGATTCTAATACGTTATTGTCTATTTCTTTTACATTATCTCTCATATAATCAATATACTCTGAAAGATCCAAATAAGTATTACGAAT
>JAHDGZ010000043.1:0-4074 GCA_020631605.1 bacterium | reverse complement strand
AAGTATGTATACTAAACCTAGTCTAAGTATACATTCCTCTACCTCAAAAGACAAATTAGTTTCTTCGAGTTTCACACTGATAATGACAGTTGTGAAAATATATGTCATTGTTGTGACAAGAAGACATTAGATAGCCTTCTCTTGCTTATCACTCCAATTCAATAAACTTCATATTTTCTTTTTGAAAAAACAATTCTGCATCACCAATTGGTCAGTTTCTATTTTTTCTGACAAAGATATTCGTTGCTCATTTTCTATCAGTATCAGGATCATAGTATTCTTCACGGTACATCATCATAACACTATCTGCATCCTGCTCAATAGCTCCTGAATCTCTCAAATCACTCAGTTGTGGTTCTTTGTCTACACGTTGTTCAACAGCACGTGACAATTGCGACAGTACAACAATAGGCAGTTCTAATTCTTTCGCCATTTCCTTTAATGCACGTGACATTTCACTTACTTCCATGACTCTATTTCACGCAAATTTTGATCAAGCTGCATTCATCAATTGGAGATAGTCAATTACCACCATATCCAAATTTCCTTTTTCAATTTTTAGCCTTCTCAATTTGGACTTCAAGGAAGGAATATTGGTACTTCACATATCATCTAAATAGATATCACTCTCTCACAATCTTTCTATACTATCACCAATACGAGCAAAGTCATCACCGTTCAAATCTCCTCTAGCGATCTTCCTCATATCAACCATTGCCATTCATGCTAGTACTCTATCCACAAGCTGCTCTGAAGTCATTTCCAAAGAGAAAAAAGCGACTGTCTTTTTCTGTTCAAGTGCAGCATTCATCAATAGATTTAGCGCAAAAGCAGTCTTTCCCATCGCTGGTCTAGCCGCAAGAATAATCAACTCTCATGGTTTGAATCATCACAAAAGTGCATCAAGATTAGAGTATCATGCAAAAGTTTTCTGCTCATCTGCTTTAGCTGGATTATCTACGATCTCCATATACTCCTCTACTCTTGTATTCAATACATCCTTAATATGTCTTATTCATGTTGCTGTGTCTACCTGTGTTAAATCAAAAATTCTCTTTTCTATACTATCCAATATTTCAATCGTATCTTTTTCTGCATAGACATCTCAAATAATGTTTTGGCATACTCACAAAATTGACCTAAGTGTGGATTTTTCCTTGATGATCTGAGCATACTCAGGACATGAAGATGTGGTAAGGAGAAAAGTACTCAACTCATATAAATAATCTATTCATCATACATCATCTAAGGTATCATTTTTTTTAAGCATATTAGATACTGTTACAGCATCTAGTGTTTTACGTTTGTCTCGCAACTGAGTCATAGCTGTAAAAATAAACGCATGCTCCTTTTGATAGAAATCTGCAGCAGAGAGAGCAATGCTCTCATACATATACATCAATTCATTATCTAAAAAAATACCAGCTAATACACCTTTTTCTGCATCCAAATGATGTGGAGGAAGTTTAAGTTGGTCGATTGTTACCATTAATCTATGATTGACTTAATTAAATAGTTATATACAAACTAATTCTAATAAAACTTGACGAAAATGAAAGGACTAAACGTAGTATTTAATACGATCCGTTATTCGTTTATTGCACACATTATTGTACAAGCTATAGCCAAAAAATATTCTTTCTCAGAGCATGTACAATGGTTTTTGGACTCTTTAGTCAAAAATCTCAAGAAGTTTTGGGACAACAAAGGATTCATCCTCTTTTTGTGTATGATAGCATTAAGCCTTGAATGGCATAAGTGGAAAATCAACTTTGTTGCTGATGGACATTTATCAATGTTTCGTAGCTTAGCTATCTTTGATGCAATCATGCTACTCTTCATTATCTATGTGATATTTCATATACTTAAGACAAATAAGTTTGACAATCAGGATAGCATAAAAAACACCAGAAGAAAAATAGCTGAAGTACTCTTAGGTTGGACTATATTCTATGGGATTGTTAAAATTCTAAGTTACAACATACTTATATCTTTAGTGAGTCAATAAACGAACAATTAAAAAAACTACTGCCATATTATGATGTATCCATAGCGCAGTAGTCTTTTTTTAATCAAAAATTTACAATCCAACACTAATTTCAGAACTATCCAGAAGATTCTTAATCTTATACTCATTATGTTCTTTCTCTTGTTCACCCAAAATAATAATATGTGTATGTCATTTTTTGTCGGCATATTGCATAGCTTTTCATAATTTTCTTACTCTAATATCTAGCTCTACTGACTTACCTGTTTGTCTAAGTTGTTGAGCAACGAGTAAACATTCATCATACAAATTTGCATCTAACAATGGGATATAATACAGCTCACCTTGTTTCATTACAGCGTCTATCATTCCCCACGATTCTAGAAAAAGTTTCATAGGTTCATCTCAAGGAGCCATTCATATAGCAGGAAATTGTTGTCCGAACAACTCTGCTAGTCAATTGTAACGACCTCAACCAAACATAGCACGGTTGTTATCGGGATGACGATCAAACATTTCAAAAATCAATCCATCATAATAATCAAATCATCTCATCAATGATGGTTGAAATTGCACAAGATGGTCATATCACATTCTTGAAAGTTTATCCAACAAGAGTGATAAATCATCCAATCATGCGCTTTCCTTTAACAATGGGAAAAGAGAGATCAAAGCATCAAGAGTATCACACTCTAGCAACGTAACAATCTTCTCTGCAGTTGTAGCATCTAGTCACTTATCAAACAAGATAGCCACAAAGTCCTCTTTCGTCATCTTGTTCCATTTGTCCATAGTCCTCGTCACTTCCTGTTTAAGTTGTGGATCAATCAAGCACTCCTTCAATAGGAAATCATCAATCAACACACGATGACTCACATATAGGACAAAACTATCTTCTGGCGGAGAAAAAGCCAACATAATTTCTAGTGCAAGCTGTAGTATCTCTACATCTGACATCCATCACTCTCAACCAAACATATCTACATTTAGTTGTCGAAATTCTCTATTTCTACCACGTTGAGGCCTCTCATTACGATAAAAGTTTGCTATTGAATATAATCTGATAGGTTTACTCATCTGAGGATACATACCAGCTACCATACGTGTAACACTTGGTGTCATTTCTGGACGTAAGGCAATATCCGAGATATTTCATTCCCTATCTGTCAGTTGAGTAAGTTCAGATCATCACACATCTTCTCCAGACTTCGCTTTGTAGAGATTCGCATCTTCTACCAAGGGACAAAGGTATTGTTCATATCAAAAACGATGACAGACTTCTTTTCGAGTATCAAAGATATACTGGCGCACTTTCATTTCATTTCCATACCAGTCAGAGGTTCATCTAGGTGGTTTTGTAGTGAATTGTTTAGTCATAATTGCGTATAGAAAAAAATAATACTAACTAGTAGTAATTCTTACTGATTACAATGCAAAGCTTCTTAGTGAAATTGTGTATAAGGTGTATTACTCGATGTTTATAGTTACTTCCAATAGCAGTTGGTGTTGTAGCTTCCGAGATCAACGTAAGAGAAATTTGACCATTTGTGGTCACATGACGTGAAGAAGAAATTATAGATATACACTACCAATGCAAGTCAATTCTTAACAACATCCCTCACCTGAACATGAGTCCTTCCTGGTTCCAAATAGTGACCAAAAACTCTTTCTTTCTGATCATTTTTGTGGAACACCACATGCATCTTTTGCCAAGCAATCAGTATTTTTTCATATAAGATGAAAAAAACCATCATCGCCACACACTACATCATAAGATCAGATAGTCTCTCACTGATATTCAGCCTGAACAGGATGATTTCACAATCCCAATTGTTTATCTGACAGAGCTATGATGTGTAACAGTTTTTCCGGTGCTAATCTGTGATCGGTATCATCTGCAGTCCATAGTTGAAAATTAACAACCTTCTTCTGTCTCACTACTCCACCGCAGTCCACAAAATCTCTTGTTAGTAGCCCTACCTCTGTGATATGAAAGTGTTGTGGCACAAGCTTACCATTTGGTAGAACAAAAGTAATGTCATTTTTGCTCTCAAGAGCAGTGACGAACGCTGATAATTTCATGATTC
>JAHDGZ010000042.1 GCA_020631605.1 bacterium | reverse complement strand
ATTTTCTAATTCTATTACTTTACTTACTCTCTCCTTAGAAATCTAAGGATTTTCAGAAGGCGAATAGATCTGCCCTTTTCTCCAATGTGTTTTTAACTACCTCTAATATTCATTTTTGTGGTTTTTTGTATTAATGAAATACTGTTATAAAAATCCACAACACATATTCAATACATTTTTCACAAAATGTCTATATCTTGAGGTTTTTATCTACTTTTTTATTGTCTGAAAACTCGAGAGATTGTGAAGTGAGTTGCAGCTTATCATCTGATTCTTGATATGATGGGTTATAGAGATAATCTCCAACAATAGGAAGTCAGAAAGATGACAAATGATAACGAATTTGATGCGTACGTCAGGTAAGAATTTCCACAGAAATATGCGCGACTAGTCATTCAATCTTATACGAGAGGATTTTTGTGATTCATTCTCTTACTACTGGATGAGGAACCTTGGGGATCACATCTTGAATTATATAATGAGGTAATGAATCTTTGATCTTATCAAGAAACGACTTTCACCCTTCAGAGACAACACATGTTGCTTTATAGCATTTTTTGAGCGGTATAGCTTCTTTTTCCTCGACAGATTTTGCTTCAGATTTTGCTTGAAACAATGATTTAAAGTGTGACATTCATTCCTCTGTTTTGGCGATGATCATTAGACCATCTGTCTCCTTGTCTAAGCGATGCACTAAGCCTGCACGCACAAAATTTCACATACTTGGCAATGTTTCTTTGAAGTGATGATATGCCCATGCAACTACTGAAGGATTTTGTACATCTCGAATACTATTGGGGTGGGATAAGACTCATTTTGGTTTGTTGATCACTACATAATCATCAGTCTCCTCTACTATTGGTATGGGAATCCAGACGGCTTCTTCCAATATTCCTCCATCCAAAAAGCGCTGCAAATCATCTATAATTATTTTGTCTCACTGTCTTACTTTGTATGATTTTTTGAGTACCTGTGTGTCTCATTTTTGTGTTTTTTTGATTACTCATCATCTTTCGATGATATGATGGAAGAAATTTCTAGAATAAGGAAATTTGCTTGTTAGCCACTTGTCTAATCTAGTGCCACACTGCTCTACACTAAGTGTTTGAGACATAATCACTTATCATGGGTAAAAATTTGTTTTTGATGTGTTCTACACGTATAATTAGGTTATTCTTTATGTAATCTAGCTCAAGAACAAAAATGACTGAGACACAAAACTTCTTCACTAATGAAAACCAAGCTCAAGCGTGAGCATGATCAGTATCTCCTGATCCATCAAAAACTGTGGAAACAGTGTCTACGAGAGAAAAAAATGATGTTACTGAAAAGCCTAAGTCTACAAAGGATAATGTTGAAAAAAATTACTACAATGTTAAGATACCTACACTAAAAACAGCTTTCAAGAGTCTCTGGAACTGATCTAAAGATCTGGCTGAAAAAGTAGAACCTATTGCAGACGGTGTTCTTGATAAGTTAGTTTGATGAATTGCAAAGGTAGCAGGACTCCCTGACCCAAAAACATGACAAGGATGAGAGAATTTAGATACCTCTACACCGAAGAATGAAGGATAATACCATCATCATGCCATTGGATACTGAGGAAGGTGTTCTCAATAAGATACTTAACAATGATATTTCATTGGAAGAACTTACTGCAGATGAAAAAATCATACTCATGAAGGCACTTGAAGATGCAGATGTTTGATTGGATGATCAGTTACTCGTTGCTAAATATAGTAACCCTGACCACCCATTGTCTACAAAACTTGCAGAATATTTGAGTATGCAGGATCAGAACAGTGTACGAAGTCATGAATTTGTTCAAAAATACAAAACAATTAGAGATTATAAAGAAAGTAAACAGTGAGTTTTTGAGAAAAAGTTAACGAAGTTATGACTTCATGAGCCTCTCAGAACAACTCTTACGTTCACTCCTACCGAACTACTGAAAAATAGAAAAGCTAGAGACACCTTATTTGATGCGATGAACATCTGTCAGATCACTGTACGTTATGATGGTGTACAATTTCTTTATCAATCCCCGGCAAAAGAAAAGTTTGTTGATAATAGAAAATTTTGACAAGTCACTGATATCCTTATTGACTATTTAGTAAGCCATGAATCAAACGATCGTTCATATAGAACACTTATTAATGAGTACGGATTTTATACTAGTGTAAAGAACAAAGATACATCTTATACAGCAAAAAATCTTCTTATTAGTGAGAGTGATTTTTTTGAAGGAGAAAAAGATACATTATCTGGCTTGACTCTCGTTGATTATCAAAAAATCTACCAACAATGAGCAGATCTTGCCATGAAATCATTGAATAGTGGTCATACATGAAACTCCTTACAGTCTCATATACTCTATACAGGTCTATTACAACTCAGAGGCACAACAGATTTAACTATAGATTGAGCAATAGAAACCGATGCCCTTAAAGCATTCACTCAGTGGTTTAGGAATAAACACTGACAAAAAGCTGTAGTAAAAAATCATAAAATGACACTAGATATGCTGCGCACTCTTAGCAAAAAGCTCTTTGATGCAGATGATTGGTGAAATGCATGGTTGGTTTGTATGGCTTGAAAAGAACTAGACAGCAATAGATCACAAACTCGAGAAAAGCTTGCACATAGAGCTGAATGACTGGTACTAGAAAAGAAGTTTGCTTCTGAAAATATACAAGGAAATCGCTCCGTAGATTATTGATACTATGATCAAAGTGTTCAAGAACTCATCGAATCTTTAAACTAAACCATCATTCCTCAAATATTTTTCTGAATTTTTTCTACCAATCATGGTAGTCACTCAAGCTGAGGATAATTATCCAATAATCGGTGAGATCACTGTTTTACCTTATTCATAAAGTCCATATCTGTGAGATATTTGTAAGGAATATCAGTATCTCATGATTGCCTTGTTCCTAAGATCTCTCCAGATCAGCGATACTGAAGATCTAATTCCGCAAGCTTGAAGCCATCGGTATGTTTTTCCATAGCCCTAAGACGCTCAGATGGATTTTTTGTTTCTAAAAAACAATACGATTGCATGTCATTACGACCAATACGTCAACGAAGTTGATGCAGCTGAGCTAATCCAAAACGCTCTGCATTTGTTATGAGCATCATCGTTGCTTCAGGTACATCTACTCATACCTCAATCACTGTTGTAGCGACTAAGATCATATACTCTCCATCCTTGAATTTTTGCATAATATCATCTTTTTCTTGGGGTTTCATTTTTCCATGTAGCAGGCCAATCTGACCACGAATTTCTGGCATGAGTTTTACTATTTTTTCCCGTTCTTGTGTTGCTGATTTAACGTTTTCTAACTTATCTGATTCTTCGATCAATGGTGCTACAACAAAAAGCTTCTGACCACTAGCAATTTTTGCCAAAAATCGTTGTTTCAATTTTGCAAATTCTTTTTCTGGAACAATTTTTGTAACTATTGGTTTTCTCCCAGCTGGGAGCTCGTCTATAACAGATACATCAAACTCACCAAAAAAGGCCAGAGCCAAAGAACGTGGAATAGGTGTTGCGCTCATTTGTATGATATGTGGTGAGCCCGACTTCTTGAAAAATGATCTTTGCTTGACTCAGAATTTGTGCTGCTCATCTACTACAGCCAATCACAGGTTGTGAAAAATGACATCATCTTGTATCAATGCATGTGTTCATACTACAAAATCTATGGTTCATTGCCTTAATGCATCTTTTACTTTTTCTTTTTGTCCTTTTGTCAATGATCACGCCAAGAACTCAACTCTCACTCATAAGGGCATGAGCAACTTAGCTAGTCACTGGTAATGTTGTTGTGCAAGAATAGAGAGTGGTGCAAGAAAAGCAATTTGCTGATTGAGTTCCTTAACTATATAGTAGGCTACTGTAGCGGCAACTACAGTTTTACCTGATCACACATCTCATTGCAACAAGCGAAGCATTGGTTTCCCTTTGTGTATATCTTCTATCATTTCTTTGATCACACGTTTCTGTGCATTGGTAAGCTCAAAGGGAAGAGAAGATGTACATTCCTTGATGCGATCTCGATTAGCATTTTCTGACAAGACTATCTCCTCTGAAACTAATCCTCATAATATATCTTCAACAACTTCTGAAGGATCAAATAGATTTTTTTGCATTACTTCTTTCTTCTCTTTTGCTATCTTTGAGACTACGATATCTTTTCATTCAGCCATATCAGCTATCGTCTGTTGATAGTTGAACCTAAACAGCTGAGCGTAGAGCTGTATTCTTAGCAATCTATCAAACATGATTCTATGTTCAGCAAAATCTTGATCTTCAAAACTACTTGGAAAGTGCATTTGCTCAACTGTTGTTGGCACATCCATGAGTTGAAAAATTTCGAGGAATTGCTGTGGTAGATATTCTTTACAATGCTCCTTGATGTGCTCTTTGAGTAGAAACATTTTCTTCGCAAACCAAGCAGGTTTGATTCACATGATTTCAGAGTAAATTGGGTATATCCTACCTGTTTGAGACTCTTCAAGCTCTTCTGTACGAATTGATGGATCAACTGATGGAATCATTTCTGGATACCAAAAACTTAGTTTCCCATACTTAAGTTGGGGTTTTCCAATAACAAGAAACCGCTTATCCTTTTTGACTTCCTTTATTAGGTATGCCGTACGATAAGCAAAATATGCATCTGTTTGATTACCATCAGCATCTTGTAACCTGACCTCTCGCATACGTCTTGTTCATCTTTTTATAGGCTTTTTGTGTATTACTTGAGCTTGTGTCGTGATCACTCATCTTTCTGGATCATCAAAAAATAGTTCAGATAGTGGAGTTATCTGAGTTCTGTCTTGATATGTACGAGGAAAATACTCTAAAAAATCTTTGGCTGTATGTATATCTACAGAAGCCAGAATTGAGATATACTTTGGTGTCGTACGAATGAGACTTTTGAGTGTCACTAGGTATTGTGGTTACTGAATAACTATACTCTACCATAAGGAATATTACTTTCAATTCCAATCCGAACTATCCTGAAAGATAGGTTCATCAGTCTTGTTCAACAACCCATAATCATCCTCTCCATGACCTAGAATCAGAGGGGTCAATTTGCTGTAACTCTGCAGGTCTTGCATAAAGTCACTCCTTAACATCACCATAAGCATCAAAAGTCTCTCTGATTGCTCTCATTCATTGAGCTTTCACTCTTGCTGCAACTTTATTTGTTTCTGACTCATTACTTATGATTGATTCTGCTGAATTTCACATCACTGATAGTATGGATAAATAGTATGTTTGGTACTTATCTTGATCAATACTTATTAATCAAGTTTTTTTTCACTATAGAGCTAAAGCTCCTAGGGAATAGGAGCTCGCTTGTGTTATACCACCAATACTACGT
>JAHDGZ010000013.1:16455-35176 GCA_020631605.1 bacterium | reverse complement strand
TATGAGTATAAATAGCAAACAATATAACCAATAGTGTTTTCTCTATTTGTTGCAATGTTATTACAGAAACCAAATGGGTTGACAAAAAGAGAAAAAAAGTATAAAAAAACACACAAAACAAAAAAAAGAAATAACTATGCAAAAAATTAAAACATTACTTTGTTTGGTGATTTGTTTTTTTATTTATCAAATCCCAAACAGAATTCAGATTTTCTCAGCTCTAACATGGCCTGAGTGTGCACTTGATCAACACATACAGTTTTGGTCTTGGACATATCCTATCTATTTCTCGTACTTTTTTGAACTACCATTACTAGTATTGGCCATCAACAATGATGATCAGCAAAGAGTAAGAAAATTTATTTTTCGGATGATCACGCTACAAGCAGTATTTTTCTTGGTCTTTCCAACAACAATTGATAGACCGCATTCAGAATGGCTAGGTTTATTAACACTTATTGATGAGCCATTCAATTGTTTTCCTAGCCTACATGTGAGCTTAAGTCTCTTCTTAACGCTTCTGAATAGAAAGCATATATGGGCAATTGTATGGTGTAGTTTAATATGTCTTTCTACACTAACAACAAAACAACATTATGTATTAGATATGATTGGAGGAGCAACTGTTGCTTCAATCACATTCTACCTATGGAATAGGTCTAAGTAAGTATACCTTGCTTAGGCCATTTCTAATTCTGCAAAATCCATCACGCAACAATAGCTGCTGTTTCTGTTCTGAGTACTGTAGCTCACAAAGAAACATGATGATGTGTTCATCAAAGAGATCAGATAGCATCATAATCTCAAGAAGAGAGTCATCACTCAGGCCCAACAACTCATACAACTGCTCACTCAATCTCTCCTAGTTGTTGAACATCTCAAGTCATATCAAAAACAACAACATTTTCTGTATCCATAACCTCTTCCAAATCTTTAACAAAAGCAATCGATGGAATTTTCCATCCCCTACTCTGCTCTACTGCCTCTAGTGAGATGAGTTTCAATTTGTCAATTTTTTGTGGAGATATATCTTTAAGCTGAGAACGTTCAGATCTCCAAAAAAACAAAGAGCCAATTCCGATTTCCGTAAGTTTTTGTGTTATCAGATGTAGTTTTTTAGTAGAATTAGGCAGCGCTACCAACAAAGAAACGCTCTTCACAGCGTCTTCTGTTGGCATGACAACAGTATCTAGTATGGTACCTTCCAATAAGTTTTTCGAGAGTTGTAGAATTTCAACAGTATACCTAACTGCATCTTTTTGGAGCATGATCGTATCACCTTGTTTCATCCTGAGGACAACACAACACTGCCTCACCACTCTTTTATCAGTAAGCGAGACATATATATCGTCTTTCACAAAATCACAGAGAAACAATTGCATAGAGACATACAAAAATCATAAAATATTTTTCAGCAAAAAAAAATGCTGATTGGCAGATCAACATTAATATATATTTTTGGATGTACACATCAAATTCATTTAGCCTAATAGCTACACATAATTCTTCTTAAAAATCTCTGAGTTTTCTAGTAATATCTTTCTTTTTTCTTCTCTCCTCTTCCTCTCTTTGCTTTTCTTCAAGTTCCTTAGTCTTCTTCGAAACAAATTCAGAAAGAAGTAATGAAAACTTACCAAGTTTATCTACAACGGTATATTGCAAATCTTTATCTGATGAATCTCAAGCTTTTTCCGTATACACGTCTATATCAGCAAGATTCAAAACAAATTCTTTATCGTCTGCACGATAGCTCATCACCATAGTATCTTCTTCTTTTTCTTTTGTAGATGTATCAACAGAAGATCTCTCTACTCTTATCTCTAAATTACTTCATTGACTAAATGCATAATTCACCTCTTCTTTGTCTGTACGAGTAGCCAAAACTGCAATAGATCACTTATCTTGAACAAATTGTTTTCATTGATTGATAAGATTATAGATTGCATAAAACTTTTTTACAACCTTAGAAACTCACTCAGGTGGCAACATTTCCTCAACAGCCTTGAAAGCTGCTACTACTGGGACTATGGTCTCTTCAACAGAATCAGTCTCTTTACCAACACCTGAAACATCAGTTGTATTCAGAGAATCTTGAGTTACAGAATTTTCATCTATGTTTTGTTCTTCTACCTCCTCTTTATCATAAAGATCATCTAAGCTTACTGTTTCCGGTGACTCTACAGTAGCATCATTAATAATTGGTTCACTACCTACTGATTCATCAATATCAATAGTTGGTTGATCAACTGACTCTACTTTTTCATCTCCTAGATCAACATTGATGTCAGCTGAAGGCATCTCTTCTACTGGCTTCTTATACAAATCATCCAAGCTAATTTCTTTGACAGGTTCTTCAGTATTTTTTGCCTCTTCAACAACATTAGCTTGTGGCTCCTCTACTTTTACTTCAGCTGTAGGAGAATCTTTAGATAACGTAGGTGTCGTGTCTAATTTTTCCAAATCATCAAGTTGGATATCATCTAGTGATATATCATCAAGATTGATATCATCTAATGCAATATCACCGGTAGCATCCAATCAGGATACATCATCAGCTAAATCAACAGCTGCATCTACCATAGGTTCCTCTACTGCTACTGTATCCAGAGATATGTCATCCAAATCAGGCAAATCATCCATATCTAGTGAAAATCAGAGAGCAGAATCATCCTTCTTCTCTTGAATTTCATCAAAAGATACACCACCAAAGGCTCATCCTTGTGACTGATCTCACTGATCTCCTTGTGTTTTTTTTGGATCTTGATTGTCCGTCATAGTTACAAAATTATAAGTCTAAATACAAATTTTCATCAATACTCAAGTATATTCCATCTGAAGAAAAAGCACAAATTTTTAATACAAAACAAGTATAAGTACTTGCCAGATAAAAAAATATCAATCTAAAATGTAAAAATGACAAGAGCATAATCTGAAAGTTGAAGATATATGGCTATCATCTAGTTTCCGAGAAACACACCAAATTACTGGATTCCATATAAGACGTACATATAACTCTAGTACAAAATTCACTACTGTATTAGTTAGAATCTTCGACAGTAGGCACTCCCCAACAAAAGCTTCCTGGAGACCAATGTTGCCTAATGGCATACAAGCGTCATCCACCTTATCGCTAGGGGGTCCTCACAAGAATCAACTATATGCTGGTGAATTTTTGTTTTTTGTCTTGAAAAATACTAAAAAACGAGTAACTCTAGAAGCAAACTAAGCGATGCGTGTCTTGTTTGCATTAAGTTTCCTTACAATTACTATCTGAGGTCGGATATTCACTGTACTTGTACAGCGTGAGACACTCACCTAAATTTAAGTGGAGCTTAATAAACTATTATCACGGCCGTTTGGTTTTGTTTTTTTGTCAAAAAAGAAAGTAGTAATGTCAGCAATTATACAACAATTACGAGAATGAATTAACTTCATCTTCAATAGTCGAATACAGTTCCGAGCAACACTAAGTCCTGACGCAATTGGGATAATAGTGATAGCAATTATCATCTGACTATTGATAACACTAGTTCATGGATTTCCTCAAAGCAAAGGGGCGATGCTCTGGAGAATTGTCACAGAAAAAATCTATGACTTCTTTGAGGAAATTATGGGAGAAGATGAAAACCATATAATCAAAACATACGTAGTAGTTCTATTTTTTGTTATCTTAATTAGCAATCTCCTTTGATTAGGTATTGACCTAATCAAGATGCCTACGTGGATGTGAGCAGATCAATGATTTCGACTAGATACATTTGTTAATATTCCCACAGGTAACATCAACTTTAATCTTGCTCTCTCAGGTTTGAGTGTCATCATTATGTTGATTGTGCAATATCAAAGCATGGGAAACATCTTCAAAACACTTCATGATTACATACCTATCACAGGTAAAAACATACTGACTATAGATAGAGAAGGGAAAAGCACACTACTCTATCGAATAGCTTGGCCAATCATAAAACTATTTGATATCGTGATTTCTCTCTTTATAGGGTTTCTTGATATTGTAGGATTGCTAGCAAAAATCATCTCTCTAGCTGCAAGATTAGCTGGAAACATGTTTTCAGGACCACTACTATTAGCGATGTTGGTATGAGCACTGGCTTGAGCTACAGCAAAACTATTTGGAGCTGAATTCCCAATCATTGCAGTATTATTAGTCTATGCGCAGTGATTACTTGTTGCGCTTATCCAGGCATTCGTGTTTCCTCTCCTGGTATGAATATTTATCAAAATGGCTCGCTGAACAGCATAATCTTATCATCAAGGATTAAGCCTTAAGCAACAAGATATAGCTATGTATATCTTATTGCTTATCGCTTGAACCTTACAGCTGATAAACTTTTTTATTACTAAATAATAATTATGGACGTATTGTACATTGGAGCATGACTAGCAATTGGACTTGCTTGATTATGAGTGGGTATCTGACAAGGTATCTTGGCAAAAAAATCGATTGAGGTAATGGGTAAAAATCCTGACATGTCTGGAGCATTCCTTATTCTTACTATTCTTGGTATAGCACTAGTAGAATCTGCTGCTATTTATGGATTGATTATTGCATTTCAAATCATCGGAGCAGATCCAAGTATCTGAATGAAAGCTATTGCTGCAGGTGCATCAATTGGACTTGCTGGTCTTTGAGTTGGAATAGGAGAAGGTCTTCTTGTTGCTGGAGCAATGGATGCTACATTGAGAAACCCTAGCATGAGAGGAAAAATCATGACATACATGATATTATTCTTGGCTTTGGTAGAATCAGCTGCTATCTATGGATTGATCGTTGCTTTCCAACTACTTGGTTAAAAACAATTAGACTACATCATTTATTGATTCAATATACACTATGTTTGAAATACAACTTGATATGCTTATTGCACAACTGATCAATTTCGCAATAATATTTTGGATATACAAGAAATTTCTTGCTACACCAATTGTTGCTATGATAGAGGAAAGAAGAGCTCTGATGAAAAAACTAGAGAATGCGGATGACACCTATCAACAAATGATTGATGACGCATCTACCAAAGCTAACACTATCATCAAAGATGCAACAGACAAAAAAGAAAGCATTGTTTCTGAAGCACAAGACTTGGCAAAACAAGAAGAAGCCAAGATCTTAGAAAAAGCAAACAATCAAGCTTCTTCTATCGTTGACAAAGCTGAAGTTGCTGCTAAGCGTCTCTCACAAGATTTTGAAGACAATTTTGAAGAATGAGTAAAAGCAACAACAGAAGTGGTGGTCAAAAAACTTCTTTGAAAAGAATCTGATCTAGAAAAAGGATATATTGAAAAACTTATCCAAGAAGCACAACAATAATAACATCATAGTTTACTTGTAACTTATGCTATAGTATGAATATCAATACAATTGTTCAAACACTCGCTGAAACCAATGATCTAGAATCATGGAAAAATGCAAGCCATGTAATCAAACATCTTTATGGGTCATTTGGAAAAATGACCAGTAAAAAATGATTTCGCGAACTAGTACAAGATACTGATGAACATACACATGCACTATTGGAATTACTACTAGAGTGGAGGTTGTTCACGTACAAATCAGTCAAACAGCTAAGTAGTCAATTAGATAAAGCATACAGCGCCAAAAACAATATCATTCGTGTACAAGCACCAGAAAAATATACATCTGTTGCTAAAAAAGAATGGGATAATGCTGATATCAAAGAAACTGACTTAGTTGGTGTGGTAGTTCATGAACAAGGAAACATCTACAAAAGAACACTCAATGCTGATATCAACAAGTTACTCAAATAGATACACGTATCACTCACCTATTTTATCAATCTATACGATTAAATCACAATGGCAACTGCACAAGACATTATCAATAAGATCAAGCAACAGGTAGAAAAAACTGACTTGGGAGATCAACTAAACGCTAAAGGAGAAGTTCTTGAAATCAAAGATGGAGTTGCCCTTGTGGGTTGACTACATAAAGTGATGTTCTCTGAAATTGTTGAATTCGAGAACTGACTAAAGGGTCTTGTACTAGATCTTCTTCCTGATCAAGTTGGAGTACTAATTTTGGGAGATTACAGTGAAGTATCACAAGGAGATACGGTAGTATCATCAGGGAAAGTATTCTCTATCAATGTAGGTCCCGATTTTCTATGAAGAGTAGTAAATGGAATCGGAGAAGCAATCGATGGATTAGATGCACCAAAAAGTGCGGAACTCTATCCTGTTGAAAGATTGGCAGCTGGAGTTATGGATAGAAAGCCTGTAAAACAACCTCTACAAACAGGTATCAAGGCAATTGATTCTATGGTGCCGATAGGAAGAGGACAACGTGAGTTGATTATTGGTGATAGACAGACAGGAAAAACTACTGTAGCAATTGATACTATCATCAATCAAAAAAGTGAAGATGTGAAATGTATCTATGTAGCTATTGGTCAAAAAGAATCTAAAGTAAAAAGAATCGTAGAAACACTAAAAGATGCTGGAGCAATGGACTACACTATCATAGTAAACGCTCCTGCTAGTTCACCTGCAGTGATGCAATACCTAGCTCCATATGTAGCTTGTGCTTTAGGTGAATATTTCATGTTCAACAAACAAGACGCTCTGATCATCTATGATGATTTAAGTAAGCACGCAGTAGCATATAGAGAAATATCACTCTTGCTCAAAAGACCTCCTGGTCGTGAAGCATATCCTGGTGACGTATTCTACCAACACAGTAAGCTACTAGAAAGAGCTGCTAAGCTCAACGATGAATTAGGAGCAGGAAGTTTGACTGCGCTACCTATCATCGAAACACAAGAAGGTGACGTATCTGCATATGTATCAACTAACGTGATTTCTATCACTGATGGACAAATTTTCTTGGACAAAGACATGTTCAATGCTGGTAACAGACCAGCTGTAAGTTCAGCATCAGTCTCTCGTGTAGGAGGTTCTGCTCAGACAAAACTAATGAAAAAGGTATCAGGAACACTGAGACTTGGACTAGCTGCATATAGAGAGTTAGCTGCCTTTTCACAGTTTGCTTCTGACTTGGATCCGGAGACTCAAAAACAACTAGAAAGAGGTAAGAGACTAGTAAAAATGCTTATCCAAAAACCTAACCAACCACTTCCATTCTACAAGCAAGCAGCACTTATTTTTGCTGGTACTAATGGATATTTTGACACACTTGATGTTGATAAGATAGCAGCTTTCGAAAAAACATTATATGAGAAATTAGACAACTCATTCAAAGAGCTCAGTGATATGATGCTCAGCGAAAGAAAACTCACCGACGACGTAAAAGATGGCTTGAAAAAACTAAGTCAAACAACACTCGAGGAAGTCAGTGCATAATCACAAAAATAGTTTAGCCAAAGAAAAAACCAATCTAACGATTGGTTTTTTCTATAAGATTTTTTTCTAGCATACAATATTAGATATTTGCTGTCACATACTCCTCTACTTTCTGAGGAAGACTGTTTTCATTCACTTTAGTCAATTCTTCAAAATCACCTAAGAGATCAAACTGACTAAGAGTAACAAGATCATTCATTGTGAGAGATCACTTAGCCAGCATATCATTGTATTGGCGTATCATAGTTTTCAAAGAGGCATGTTTTTTGCTCAATCATTGTAGGTCAGCAAGCAAATCTCATTTTTTAGATTCTTTTCAACTAAGCTTACCTAGCAATCGAGATACTTTTTGTGTAGTTTCAGACAACTGTGGAACATCTTCACCCAAGAGCTGTACAGCCTCATCATAGTTAGCTATCAAATGACGTTCACACTCACTTTGTAGCCACTGTGCTGGACATCATTGTGTCACTTGAGATGCTAAAACACTAGCAACTGTATTCAAATGCTCATACTGTTTACCTTTCACATTTTGAATGCTCGAGACGTTTAATAACAAAGCACTATAGGCATCTTGCAATCATTCCCATTGCTTCAGTCAATCATCGTCAACACTATCTAGCAAAGCGATCTGCTGATTCGCTAGAGTCTTGATTGCTGGAGATCCATTACTCCATCACATAAGTTCATTCATCGCCTGCATACCTTCACTCATAGAGTATTTCGAGTCTTGTATAATATCTGCATATGGGACCAATCATGAATCTAAATACGCATCAACTGAGATAAGCTCTTTTCTGATCGAATCTTCTCAAAGCTGAGTAATCTTAGTAGTTGTTTGTGACACTTCTTCTAGCACAGAATTAAGTTTCTCTGTTAGGGGAAAAGGAAGAGTCTTCTCTTCAAAATCAAGATTCAATTGTTGTAAAAATGGAATATTATCTTCTAAAACAGAAAGAATTTCAAGCTCCTTCTCCTGTAGAACAGAGACCTTAGTCCAATCTGCAATTTTCTGCTCAAGGTACTCTTTCCTAGAAAGGAAAAAGTCAGCAAGCACCTTATTCTCACTATTGTCTTGTAAGATCTGCTCAAAGTGAGAAATCTTATTTCTCCAAATCTCTACTGATTGAGTAATGAGGTCTTGATGTGTTTCACGCAATTCGATAGTCTTTCTTTTCGTTAGTAATGTTGAGTAGACCTTTGAAAGGAGATCTAAATCCTGCTCTATGAGAGATGATGGATCGGTAAGCATTGCTTCTGGTAACCCTACCTCACTCAATTTTTGAAAAAGAAAGCAGTCTTGAAATACTTGTGCAATATCTACTTCGGTATATCATAAATCCAATCCTCACGTATGAGGAAGATGTTCATCTAAGTTGTACAAAGTAGTTCAAGGTATATTATTACTCATATACATATGACAAATAAATAATTGCTTACTACAAGCTATTCTTAAGAGGCAGACCATCTGGTCTTCTTTTACAAAACCGTATAAATTATACAAAAGGGAAGTCAGTTCACTCTATGTCACTTATTCATCTTTCGACTCTTTCAGAGTCTAGATAAATTGTCTGATTGTTAGATTCAATTTTTTTTCCTTCAAAAACTCAAGAAATGAAAACATTATCCAAGTGTTGCAAACAGATCTTAGCTGCTTTTCAAATCTCGCTTGCAGATGATAGAGTTGATTGTCATGCAGTTTTAAAGACACGCCACAAAGTAGCATAGAGCTCCAGAAAGGTTTGAACATACATAATCTTATTCTGTACTACAAAATGAATCTTTCATTGTGCCTCATGATAATATCTAGGCAAAAGAGCATTAGCTCATTTTTCTGCAGATCATAGGATCATAGATTGAGCAATCTCACCATCTCAAAATCTTAGGCCAAGAGTCTCAAACTGAGTATTAATCTCCGTCATTTCTTGACGAGAAGCTAGGTATCTTAATCTACCACTAGATACTTCACGATAATCTAATTCTTCCTTAGTTTGTTCATTTTTGAAAAGATCAGTAATCTCATCTTTTGTAGCTGTATTAGACATAATTTTATCTATGAGCAACTCTAACTCTTGTAGAGAATAGCTACTATTCTGTAGTGCATCCAACAAAACTCACTGGGATGATGATATAGACACATTTCAATGGTACTTCTCTCCTCAAAATGATAAAAGAAAAGCTTCTGGTGTTAACATTGTAGCCATCATATATTCAGAATATAAACACATTATATAAGCTGCCTAAGCAATAGCCTTCTTTAACTGATCTACATCTCCCTCTCCCAAATAGTGCTTAAATACACTTGGTGCATTATCTAACATAGCTTTTCATGCTTCTTCAGAAAAACCTATCTTTTTTCATTTCTTTATAGTTCTAAGTGCTTTAACAACATCATCCTTCATGCCATCATTGATATCTGTTGGGATACGAATAATTCACTTACTCTTATCTACATCAACCTTTCATAATCATTCTGAGATGATTTTGTAATCAAAATCTCCTCATAATACTTTAGTATTACTCTCAAATGTAAGCGTATCTTTGTGATCATCCAACCACTTCGATGATTGTAATGTAGTAGTTTTTTCTGCTACTTTCTTCTCCTTTCATGCAACCTCTGGGCTATCAAATCAAAGTTTCTTCTCTTTCGTAGCCTTCTTTACTGCTGCAGCAGCATCTACTTTAGATTTTTTGAGTTCTGTTTCTAAATCTGCAACTTTTTTATCCAATCACTGAGATTTTTCTAATGTCTTCTTAAGCTCTGCGTTCTGTTTTTCAAGTGCTATAGCTGAAGCCTTTGCTTCTTCAAGCTGTTTAGTACTAATTGCCTCACTTTCTTTCATCTTCTTGATCGCTTCTGCAGCTTCCTTGGTCTTATCATCTGATAGGGCTACTCACGCTGCTCCTCAAGCAACTGCAGTTGTTCAAATATTCGCTCAAGCATTAGATATATTGGCAGTTGGTTCTCTCGTTATTTTGTTCCAATCAGATTTTAATGTTTTTCGCCAATCTTTTGTTCATTCTCCAGCACGACTCCATGATCCATCTACTTGACGTTCAACTGTTCTTTGACCATATTCCGCAGTTGCTAAATTCATATCTATAGCATTAGTGTATGCATGACTAGTACTCAATCCAAATTGAGAAATAATATTAGCACCTGCTTCATAAGTACGTTTCAATGGATGCCAAGGAGCCAGTACCATTCACCCAACAGCCAAAGCTCATCAAGTCAGTCGACCAAAATATTTTCATCAAAAGTTGCTTCATTTTTTCCATCAAGCTTTTGTGAGAGAAAATGCATCCTCTCTGACCATTCCATCCCAATAAGATCATTTCAAATTCTTAACAACATTCTCTCCTACTCCTTTGACAACTCAATGATAACCATAGTTCAAAAACTTAGCACCCATTTTCGTTACTTCCTGACTGAGAACTCACGTAGCTCAAGCAACAGTATTATAGACCCTATAGGATAAATCCTTAACCATTCACCAAGGTCATTTTTTAGCAATTTCTGAGGTCTTGTTCTTAATGCTTAGTGGGCTCATCTTTAGCAGAATAGAGACAAAAAAGTAGTCATAATCAATTATATACTTCATATATCATTCTGTCAACAAAAGTCAAGACTAAACATACTTACAAGAGATTGTCAATATTAGAAATTTCTACTACTTTGATATTATCATGAAGCGTTGCATGTACCTGACAAGTTGCTTCTAGCAAATCACTCGTCAAAGTGAGCAATCATAGAGTTTGCTCTGCTATACATTCTAGATACAAGCTATATTCCTGATCAAACAACAAACCCCTTATTTGCAACAAGATCTCTCTATAATGTTCTAAGCCATCATCTCCTGAAAAAAGAGCAAGAGAAGGCTCATATCTTACTACATCATCTTCTACTCCAAGATAGTTTTTTGGTATATAAGGAAGGTTAGCAGCTAGTACTACGTATGATCACTTGTAGTCTACATCCGACAGAAAATCTAACAGATTAGCTTGATAGAAACTCATCTTTTCTAGTTCTTTCTTTCCGATCAATATACTAGCGTTCTTCTCAGCGATGCTAAGAGCTTCTTTTGAAATATCAGTTAAACAAATCGATGAAATGTTGTCAGCAAGACTATAAGCTACGCTAATTCATATACATCAACTACCGGTACCTATATCACAGAAAATAAGTCTTTTAGTTCATCAATAAGAAACGATATTATCTTTTATGAGAGAAGTCAGCTGTTCTGTCTCTGATCTTGGGATCAAGACATCTGAAGACACTTCAAAATCAAGGCCACAAAAAGTTTCAAAACCTAAAACATACGCTAATGGTTCTTTGTGCACCAGCACTCTTTGCAAAGAAGCTTCATAACGAGCAAATTGCTCAGGACTTAACACATCATTAGTGTGCAATACCAAATCCTCTCTTGAAAAATTCAGAAGTTGCATCAACAATCTGCGAGATACATACGAATCACCTGAACTCTCTACTATACTACCAATACTCATCATCATTTGTCAAAAAAAATAGCACTAAAGATCGGGCATACATGCAAAAGTCTCTCAAAACAATATACTTACCTAGAGTATTTTATTCGCTTGAGTCTATGACACTAGTACGAATCATCATCATTAATGTGTTCATATTCAATATTATCTTATGGATTAGTCATGAGATATTACATATTTTTCGTTTCAAAAAAAGCATTCTTCTCTGGTCAGCATGATGAGGAACAGTTGCAGCATTACTTTTACTACTATATGCATTCATACAAACATATATACCAGATCATTGGTGATTAACCAACACACATAGCGTATACAGTATTATTCTACTATCCACTGTAGTTTCAGTAGTTTCTTTACTCCGATGGGGATCAGCATTAAAAAAACATATAAGCAACGTTCTAGGAGTTTCTCTATGATGAATAGGGATCTATCTTGCAATAAACAACATATTCGCATCGTGAATACAAGTAACTATATGATTATTTTTCTTGTTAGCATTTGCCGAAGAAAATCTCAAGACATTAGGAATACGTAATAAAGCTAACAAACTACTTATCAAAAATTCTGATCTAATCATCTGTTGATTACTAAGTGGGCTTACCTTTGCTTTTGTAGAAAACATAGTAGTCAGTGTGACATTTATAAATAGCATACAAAGACTACCACTCTTCTTTATACATGCAATTTTCACGAGCTTTATGGCTTATGGGATATTATACTCTCAGAAAAAGAAAAAAAATCGGATATATCCAGTGGTTGTTTGAAGCATAGTAATATTGCACACTCTCTATAATATTTGAGGGACAAACTTAGGTTCGCGATTGTGGGTAGCTATAGGACTATTCTTGTATTTTCTCTTCACTATAGTGCAGTACAATAGTCAATCCATCTATATTAGTGACTATAGAAAAATAGCTCAAACATAGTAAATGAGTAGTGAAATATTCGTACAATATTCTCATACAATCAAAAAAAACTAGTCCGAAGACTAGTTTTTGTGATGATAAGAAACAAAGCACCATCAATAATAATGAGAGATAAGAATCGCATTTCCGATAATTTTATAAGAATTTGTAGGATAATGGTCTATCCCCACGTTCCCGTAGGGATACCTTGTTACGACTTAACCCCAATCGCGGTATCTTTCCTCAATACGTAATCGCATCTTCAAAAAGCTCCCACTCTCGTGGTTTGACGGGCGGTGAGTGCAAGGAACAGGGACACATTCACGGTAACATACTGATTTACCATTACTAGCAATTCCGACTTCATGTAGTCGAGTTCCAGACTACAATCCGAACTGGGGATGGCTTTAAAGATTGGCTACACCTCGCGGCTTCGCTTCTCACTGTACCACCCATTGTATTGTCTATGAAGCCCTAGGCATAAGGGCCATGATGATCTGACGTCATCCTCTCCTTCCTCCTGGTTACCCAGGCAGTTTCGCATGACATTCTAACATACGACAAGGGTTGCGCTCGTTACCAGACTTAACTGGACACCTTGCGGCACGAGCTGACGACGACCGTGCAGCGCCTGTCATCGAGTTCCCGGCAAGCCGGGCACATTCTCATTACAAGAGTATTCTCAAGATGTCAAGCCTAGGTAAGATTTTTGGCTTATTATCCAATTAATCTAGACAATCCACTGCTTGTGTGTTCCCCCGCCTATCCCTTTGAGTTTCGGTCTTGCGACTATACTACCCAGGCGGCATGCTTAACGCGTTAGCTTACGGTACTCCTGGCGAACCAAAAACACCTAGCATGCATAATTTACGGTCTGGACTACCGGGGTATCTAATCCCGTTTGCTACCCAGACTTTCGTCCCTTACCGTCAGATTTGTAATAGTTAGCTGCCTTCGCTTTTGGCGTTCCTTCCGATATCAACGCATTTCACCGCTCCACCGGAAATTCCACTAACCCCTCACAATCTCTAGCTATACAGTATCCATTCCCTGCTCATCGTTAAGCGATGATATTTGAAAACAGACTTATATAACCGGCTACGGACGCTTTACGCCCAGTAAATCCGGATAACGCTTGGAACCTACGTATTACCGCGGCTGCTGGCACGTAGTTAGCCGTTCCTTATTCCTGGGGTACCGTCAGTCGTCTTCCCCCAGAAAAGGAGTTTACACCCCGTAAGGCGTCATCCTCCACGCGGGATGGCTGGATCAGAGTTTCCTCCATTGTCCAAGATTCCCCACTGCTGCCTCCCGTAGGAGTATGGGCCGTGTCTCAGTCCCATTGCGGCCGTACATCCTCTCAGATCGGCTACCCGTCATCGGCTTGGTGAGCCTTTACCTCAACCAACTACCTGATAGGCCGCATCCCCCTCCTAAAGCGATAAATCTTTACACAGAGTATTTTCATTTCTCTGAGCACATGGGGGATTAGCACCGTTTCCGATGTTGTCCCCCGCTTTAGGGCAGGTTAGATACGTGTTACTCGCCCGTCTGCCACTCTCCTTATATGTCTAATCACATCAATTTCCGAAGAAAAATCAGATCAAAAACGAAGGAGCGTTCGACTTGCATGTGTTAGGCGTCCCGCTAGCGTTCATCCTGAGCCAGGGTCAAACTCTTCAAAAAAGAGTCTTTTCCATTGTACTTAGGAAATGTCTTAGCGACATTTGTATTCTAATGTATTCAAGAATAGACGAAAAGGATAGAGTTCACTCGAAAGTGACTCTAAGGTGCACACAATGCACCTAAAACAATTCTTATCTCTCATTATTGTTGATGATAAGTAACTATCCAAATGATAACTACTTATGATGCAAAGCATCAAATATTAAAGAACTCGCTACAAATAGTACGTAAACTACTACCTGCAAAATTAGTGACACCAATCTACTTTCCCAGCCCCTGTTGGACCAGTATCATCGACCGATAAAGACTTTACTTCTGTGTTCGGAATGGTAACAGGTGTGACCCTTTACCGCGTCGGTATCACTAGTTTTGCAAATAAGTACAAGACTTTTGTCTTCTTACCAGCATAATAAAGTATATTTTCAAAAGGAAATTAAATCCCTCGATCTATTAGTACACCTCCGCTAAATACATTACTATACTTACACGTAGTGCCTATCAAACCCCTAATCTCGGGGTGATCTTACTCCCATATTGCTACAGGATGGGAAATCTAATCTTAGAGCAAGTTTCCCACTTAGATGCTTTCAGTGGTTATCTGTACCGAACATAGCTACCCAGCGATGCCATTGGTATGACAACTGGCGCACCAGAGGTTCGTCCAACTCGGTCCTCTCGTACTAGAGTCAGCACTCTTCAAATTTCCTACGGTTGCAGTAGATAGAGACCGAACTGTCTCACGACGTTCTGAACCCAACTCGCGTCCCGCTTTAATGGGCGAACAGCCCAACCCTTGGAACCTTCTGCAGCTCCAGGATGCGACGAGTCGACATCGAGGTGCCAAACGGGATCGTCGCTGTGAACGCTTAGATCCCATTAGCCTGTTATCCCCGGAGTAACTTTTATCCGTTGAGCGGATCCCCTTCCACTCGGAAGATCCGGATCACTTTCACCTAGTTTCCTACCTGTTCGACCTGTCAGTCTCACAGTCAAGCTTGCTTGTGCGAATATACTTTCATGACGGTTTCCATCCGTCATAAGCAAACCTTTGTACGCCTCCGTTACATTTTAGGAGGCACCCGCCCCAGGTAAACTGCCAAACTGACACTGTTCCCCGATTTTTCGGGGTTAGATATGCGATATACAACGGGTGGTATCTCAAGGATGGCTCCACTCTGACTAACGCCAAAGCTTCAAAGCCTCCCACCTATCCTGAACATCATATACTACATACCAATATCAATCTACAGTAAAGCTTCACGGGGTCTTTTCGTCTAACTGCAACTATCCGGCATTTTTACCGGAATTGTAATTTCACCGAGCCTAATCACGAGACAGTGTGGGGATGATTGCGCCATTCATGCGGGTCAGAACTTACCTGACAAGGAATTTCGCTACCTTAGGACCGTCATAGTTACGGCCGTCATTCACCAGTGCTTAACTTTCGAGCTTGCACAAGAAAGCGTAACATTCTGGCATTGGACAGGCGTCACCCTCTATACATCCACTTTCGTGTTGGCAGAGAGCTGTGTTTTTGATAAACAGTTCCCCCCACGTCATTCGCTGCGGCCTTAAATCAAATTAAGGCAGGGCTTATCCCGAAGTTACGCCCGCTAATTTGCCTAGTTCCTTATAAATTAGTTATCTCGATCGCCTTAGTATACTCTACTTGCCCACCAGTGTCGGTTCTCAGTACGGGCTTTTTAAACATTAACGCTAGTGGTTTTTCTTGATGACAGAACTTTACGACTACCAAGCACAAGTGCAAGGTTGCAATAAGACTCAACACAACAAGCGGATTTCCCTACTTGCAGAAAGCTTTGTCTCTTTGACTCTCATCCTTAGAAAGCTCAGACATCCCATCATGTCACCACTTCACTGTTTAAAAAGGGGCTGGAATATTAACCAGCTATCCATCGGCTACCCCTTTCGGGTTTGCCTTAGGTCCCGCCTAACCCTACGTCGAAGAACGTTGCGTAGGAATCCTTAGGCTTTTGGCGGCATGGATTTTCACCATGCGTCGTTACTCATGTCAGCATTATTACTTCTGTACCGTCCAGGTTCGTTTACACTTACCCTTCTGCCAGTACAGAACACTCCCCTACCCCTCGATTAAAATCGAAGTTTCGACTTCGGTGCATAGCTTAGCCCCGTTACATCTTCGGCGCATGTCCGCTCGTCCAGTGAGCTGTTACGCTTTCTTTAAAGGATTGCTGCTTCTAAGCAAACCTCCTGGATGTCTATGCAGACACACCTCCTTTTCCACTGAGCTATGACTTAGGGACCTTAGTCAGAAATCTGGACTGTTATCCTTTCGACTACGGCACTTAGCTGTCGCAGTCTCACTCTATAATAAACACTACAGTATTCGAAGTTTAGCAAGAGTTGGTAATGCCTCTCGACACCCCTAGTCTTACAAGAGCTCTACCCCTGTAGCTTTACGTTATAGGCTGTACCTAAATACATTTCGGGGAGAACCAGCTATCACTGTATTCGATAAGCTTTTCACTCCAACACACAAGTCATCCGAAGGTTTTGCAGCACCTACCGGTTCGGTCCTCTAGCTAGGTTTCCCTAGCCGTCAACCTGCTCATGTGTAGCTCATACAGTTTCGGGTCTATTAATAGCAACTAAAGCGCCCTATTAAGACTCGCTTTCGCTACGGCTCCGGCTATAACTGCCTTAACCTTGCTACTACCAATAACTCGCTGACCCATTCGTCAATAGGTACGCTGTCACCCGTAGGCTCCAACGCGTTGTAAGTTATGAATTTCAGAATCTATTTCACTCCCCTCCCGGGGTTCTTTTCACCTTTCCCTCGCGGTACTATTCGCTATCGGTGTAAAAAAGTACTTAGCCTTATGCGGTGGTCCGCACAGATTCACGCCGGATTTCTCGTGTCCGACGCTACTTGGGATACACAAACAAAGTCACTCACTTTTCGAATACGGGGCTGTAACCGTCTACGGCAGAACTTTTCAGAACTTTTCTTCTAAGTGTGTGATTTTTTACTTTGTGAGGCATTCTTCACTACCTCCATTGTGTCCCACTACCCCATCTCTAGACAACGGTGAAGACCTTACATCTAGGTGGTTTGGGCTGATTCCAGTTCGCTCGTCGCTACTACGGAAGTCGATTACTCTTTCCTTTCCTCCTGCTACTGAGATATTTCACTTCACAGGCTTACGGTATGTCATCCTTACGGATAGGTTTCCCCATTCGGAAATCTTCGACTAATAACGGTTGCTGAGACCTGATCGAAGCTTATCGCACCCAACGACGTCCTTCATACGCTTTTTTACCCAAGGCATCCATTCATAACTCTTAAATAGATTTAATTCCTTTCAAAAATATACTTTACTATACTGTTAATGGACTACAAAAGGATTGTTCGCTCCTCGCGACTGGGTCCTAATTTAGAGATAGGGGGTGCGATTGCAAGTGTTTTTAAGACTTTTTTAACACTTTCTGTAAATGTCAATTATTCGCTACTACAAAGGGCTCATGGCTCAAAAATCATACATCAAGGGAAGAAAAAGCACATAATCATCAAGATAAAAAACAATAAAGATGTCCTCAAAAACAAAAAAACCACCCCAAAGTAGGGATGGCTCTCTTTTTCTTCAAAATATGATACTTTTACCTTCTATAAACGTCCAGAACACTCTTTAGTTCATCAAATCCTGGAGGCGATTGCAACCAGAGCGATGGGTTTTGTTCAATAGTGAGTGCAGCTCCATCTCTGACAAGATCTAGCTTCTCATTGTTTGGTGTCCAGAACCAGTCATTAAGGTGAGACCTCTTATCATCAACAAGCATCTCTAACTCATCACCAATCATTACTCACTTAACAGTCAATCAACCTTCATCACATCGTTTATCGTCTGGTGATTGATTGTATGGTGAAGTATCATTAGCGTATCCAAACCCTCCATCACCATAGGTGATAAAGATACCCTTAGCTGTTTGACGTTTACAGTTATTTGGATCCATTCTAAACTTGATTCTACCATCTCTCACAATAAACATACCATTCACATCTACATCATCTTCTATAATAAGATCTCCTCAATCTACTATCATAGTAAACGGTTCAGTATTATTATTTTGATCAATAGTTACATCACCATTAGTATACAATATCTTCTTCCCTGGAACTGCCTTTCGATCACCATCTACTCACACAGCCAATGTTTTGTATTTATCAACAAACTGTGAAAGCAATGTATCTACGGCCGCACCTCAATCGAAGTTATCTGCTTCTATGATTTCATATGCTTCTCCAT
>JAHDGZ010000013.1:13000-16355 GCA_020631605.1 bacterium | reverse complement strand
TTCATACAACATCGATCATTTCTTGAATCATATGTTTCACCATCTACACAGTATTCATAACGTACTTGTTTCAGTTTCAACTTATATTCACCAAACTCAGTAAGATTATAATCCTTCAGATCTATAAAATACTTACCAGGGTCTTGCGTGTATTCTTCAGACAACTCTTCCATAAATGTTCTAAACAACTCACGGTTATTCCATGTATCAGCTGTACAGTCTATATCTTCCAAGATGATCTCTGGATCTGACAGCTCATCATGAGCAATTGCAAAGTCACATCTCATAGTAGACTTCAATACTCCGTTGTCTCCTGCAGCACAAATAGATCACTCTAGCATCTCTTCATCATCATAATCAATATCCCATCGAAATGGAAAGATTTCATTATTCTGAACAGAAATCGTGCTATTGGTCATGAAACAAGCAACCTCTTCACTTGGTGATGGGTTTCCACTTGGGTCATATATTTGACAGTTTCTACATTCATATCAGTCTCCAAACACATTTTCTACATATTCTTCAGCGAAAAGACTGTCTACACCATTTAGTGTACCATCTGCACCTAGATCACATTGCTCAAAAGTACTAGAGAATCCATCTCCACATACCCCAAAACTACGACCACAACTCACATCACATTGACGATAGCTATCATATTCACCATTTCATTGAACAGCAACACACTCGCTATCTACACAATCATACGAACAGTCTGGATCTCTACCCAATGGGCAATCTAAGTTACAAACACCATCATTTCCACAGTCTTCACATTCAGCTTCACATGCATAGACAGAACCATAATCATCATCACTTCCTGATGATTCACATGCTCATGTATCTCGATTACAAACAATTCCACAATCAGGATCTTGACCTACTGGACAGTTTTCATTACATGTTCCATCATTTCAACAATCTTGACACTCAACATTACATTGTGCAGCATTACTGTATTCTCCTGAAATAACACTAACACATTCACCTCTATCTCGATCACAGTCTGCCTCACAGTCTGGATCTTCTCCCGTAGGACAAGAAAGATTACAGACACCATCGCTTTCTGCACATGGTGATACATCTATAATAAAGACATCTACACAGTGAGGTTCGTTATCTTGACCATTCACTTCACATGTTACATTGTATGATCATGCATTATCATATTCACATTCTGCAATCAAAAAATGCACATTGTTGTCTGAGATTCTTTGTCCATTACCACAATCGATAGTGATATCTGATGCGACATCCACTGAAGGATAACAAGTGAATGTATCACTCAATGGGAAATCTGAATCGTTGATAATAACAGGATCTTGATCAACACCATGTAGTGAACCACATGATGATTCTCCTTGCTCTACTACTACAGTAGCAGTATCGCAATCTTCTGATCCAGCATCATCATCATAATCCACACATACTGTATTAGTATGAGATCATACTGCATGTACTTCTCACTCTACTTCAAATCTCACAACATCTCATGGTTCCACTGTCTCTGCAAGATGCACAACAATCTTTTGTTGTCCATTACTCTGCATAGGGGTAGATATTGAGACACCGTTCTTGAATACATATGGTGTTAGTGAATTTTTGATCTCACTAATAGAACTAAGCAACGATATATCATGTGGTCGCACATCAGTGATTTCAACATCATCTAATGGTGCGTTACCTGTATTTCTAAATGCAATTTCATAGGTTACCACATCTCCTACATCTGCTTGTGATGGTGAAACAGTCTTGGTGATTTCTCACTCTCCATCTCAACCACTTCAGTCACAGGTAGCTTCTACTATATTACTATGTTCTTGACCTCCTTGGTACTGAACCGTTGCTTTGTTAAGCAATGGACATGCATTCACATTGTCCACTTCTACTACAAACTCTAGTACACCATCTCCACCATTAGCAGTCAGTGAGAATGGACCACAACTCAGTTGGTTTCCACTTACTGAACAGATTGATTTGTTGTATTGATTGTATTGAAATGAAAGGTCACCCATTCATTTGAAACTTACTCATGATGGCAATGTATCTTTGATATACACATTATCTATATTCTCTCCATTGTTTCCAAAAAGAATTCTATAACTAATATCATCTCCATCTGACACACTGATATCATCCATTGTAGGGAAAACAGAAGTTGTCTCTTGAGTTTTTTCAATCCATGGTTCACCAGCACAGAATGTTGTTGCTGTAGCATCCTCTACATCTGTAGTATTAGAAGCACTCAAACTAGCTGTGTTGATTCTGTTGTTACATGCATTACCTGCAGTTTTAGCTTCCACAGAAAGCACTAGTGTAGCTCATTGTCCAGGCGCCAAATCAAATCCATCAGCTATCAGTGTATAATACGCTCCGTTTTGAGATGTAGATACTGAAGGTGTTCCTGTTACATTAGTACTACTCCAGTTATATGTTACTGTTGACCAGTCATATCCTGTTGGCAGTTCATCTTGCAACACAACATCAAGCGCTGTAGAGTTACCTTGATTACCAAAGTTGATGGTAAATGTTACAAGATCTCATTCTCCTGCTGTATGAGGTGAGACAGTTTTTGTCAAAAAGAGATCTGGTTCTCCCGTAGAGACACATGCACAACTTGAACACGTCTCATTATTTGAACAAGACAATCCAGGCTCTCCACATTCTTCTCCAGCATCTGCTGTTCCATTTCCACATCATGGAAAATAAGTAACAGTACAATCACTTTCACATCCATCTCCATTGACAGTGTTTCCATCATCACATGATTCTCCAGAATCAATTACTCCATTACCACAAGATGGTTGATATGTTTCTGTACAATTATTTTCACATCCATCTCCATTGATAGTGTTTCCATCATCACATGCCTCTCCTGCATCTACTACTCCATTTCCACAAGATGGTTGATACACACAAGAACACGCATGACAACTTTCATTACCTGAACAAGATAGTCCAGACTCTCCACACTCTTCTCCTGGATCGATTGTTCCATTTCCACATCACGGGACATAAGTAATAGTACAGTTACTTTCACATCCGTCTCCGTTGATAGTGTTTCCATCATCACATTGTTCTCATGCATCCAATGTTCCATTTCCACATGATGGAGTATATTCACAAGCACAAGTATTATTATTACATGTTTCTGAAGATCCACATGTAAGTCCTGGCTCATTACACTCTTCTCCTGGATCTATTACCCCATTGTCACATGATGGAACATAAGTACACGTACAAGAATTGTTGTTACATGTTTCTCCTGCTCCACACGTGAGTCCTGGTTCATTACATTCTTCTCCTGGATCTATCACTCCGTTATCACATGATGGAGTATATTCACACGTACAAG
>JAHDGZ010000013.1:0-12900 GCA_020631605.1 bacterium | reverse complement strand
TCTCCTGGATCTATCACTCCGTTATCACATGATGGAGTATATTCACACGTACAAGAATTATTGTTACATGTTTCTCCTGTTCCACACGTGAGTCCTGGTTCATTACATTCTTCTCCTGGATCTATCACTCCGTTATCACATGATGGAGTATATTCACACGTACAAGTATTGTTATTACAAGTTTCTCCTGTTCCACAGGTAAGTCCTGGTTCATTACATTCTTCTCCTGGGTCTATCACTCCATTGTTACATACTGGAGCATATGCAGTACAGTCGTTTTTACATGAGTCGTTATTGTTTGAGTTTCCATCATCACATGCCTCCTGATTACCAGCATAGTTTGTTGTTCCATCTCCACAATAATATTCTCCAGCAGAACAAGAATCATTTCCTCATCCGTTTGATCACTGACAAGTCCATGTCCACTGGTGTGAATTATTATTATAGTTGAAACTAGTTACAGTTCATCCGTCACACAATCACGCACTATTTTGATTAAGTGCATTTCCATTGTTATTAAAATCATAGATATTATCCCCATCTACTGATCCACACTCTCATTGAGTTTGGTTTACCTGACAATCGTTAGTACAGTTATCATTATTGTTTGAGTTTCCATCATCACAGGCTTCTTGTCCACTTGAGTGATTAGTTGTTCCATCCCCACAATAGTATTCAGAAGCTGAACAGCTGTCTGGACTTCATCCATTAGAACCACTACAAGTCCATGTCCATTGATGAGAGCTACTATTATAATTGAAACTTGCTACAGATCATTCATCACAGAGTCATGCACTGTTTTGATTGAGGGCATTTCCATTGTTATTAAAATCATAGATATGGTCTCCATCTACTGATCCACACTCTCCATCGGTTCCACTAGCTATACATTCACAACTAGAGTTACAGGTGTACCCATTACCACATTGAGCCTGACCTGATCAATCACACTCTTCTGCTTGCCAACTATCACCATTACCTGGTGTATCTACATTTCCATCTCCACAATAAGTCACATCATAGTCAGCACACTCTGTATGAGAGTATACAGTATTGGAACCAGGAACTGTATAAGTGAAATTATAGTCAATTTCAAAATCGTTTGTCGAAGAAATAGTATATCCATTAGCTTGCACCAATGTATGAGTACTATTACCCGGCACGTCCCAAGGTCCTACATAACTATACGCTCATGCTGGCAATGGAGAACTCACATTCCAACTCTGAATTTGATGGACATAACTATTTCCATTAGTATAGCTATCCCAAAAATCATACGTGGATTGATGTCTCACAGTAAAGTTAAAAAATTGATCACATGATGCTTGTGCTACAGCTGATCCCAGCAATCACAGAAGCGCTACAATCGTTAGAAACTTTTTCATTGGTAGTAGATAAGAGGTAGTAAATAAGGTTAATATGTTACGTAAATTATACATTGGTTATGATATTTTAGCGGCGTCGTCTTGATTTTCATCTCCTTTTGTTGAGTTGTTGCTCATTCTGTGTCTGGGTAAATCCTCACAGTTCATTAAGTCCTGCCACCCTTCACGACGGTGCAGTTGGTGTAGTTGGTGGCCTTGTACCATTATTTGGTCCAGTATTCGGTGTTCCTGTATTGCCTCATGGTCTTGTTCAACCATTTCCAGTATTTGGAGTTCCCGTCTGTCCATTGTTTGTTCATGATTCTCCGTGTCACGGCTGTGTACTGGTATCTATTCATTCAGATTCTCCATGTCATGGCTGCGTACTCGTATCAGGAGCTCTCCTTCCCACCAAAGCTAGTCATAGAGGTAAATCATTCTTACCAGCAAAGTTATTCACACTCCATGATTCAGGCGTGTTCACTCGGAGTCATCATTGTCATTCTTGTTGTTCACTTGTTTTCACTGATACAGATTCCGAACATGATCCATCCTCTTCACAGCTTACTCTCATTATTCTCTTTTCTTCATATTCTCCAGGCGTTCCTGGTGTCCCCGGTGTCTCCGTCTTGTGAGAGATCAGCACTTCTTCTACCGCAAACCCAACAGACTCATTTGCACATTCACTAAGCAAATACGCTTTGAAGTTTCCTTTAATCTGAAGTTTCACACCCTCTTTCTCAATTTTTACTACATTTCATGCTAAGTAGTCTTTGATATGCGTTGGTTGTATCAAGTGTTGATATGCTGCAGGCACTTTGGATCTCAGCAATGAGATGAGCACATCACTTTCAAACTTATTTTTGAGTAAGTTTTCTGAAAACCACTCTCTGAGTTCTTCTGAATTCGGAATAGTTTCAGTAATTCCTGCATAGACATTAGTTCATCATGGAGCTGTCATTCATCGTTTTCCAAATTTATGACCCACACTAGCTCTATAAAAAGCAGTGAATCCCACCAAATTATTCATCGCTTGAGGAGCGTAAGAAAATTTCTTATTCAAGTGACCTTGAAATTTTGGCATAAGCACTCCACGTATATCTATTCATGCTGGGAGAGCCTTATTATTCAATCCTGGCAATGTTTTATACGTATTTTTTCTTTGTGCAAAGAGTTGAGACAATTTGTATTGATTATATCCTGGTTCCATTGCAAAGATAGTTCTCATTCTCAGACACAGGTATGATTGTGCTTCCATGTCTACATTTCAATCAGTCGTAATATTTGCTATTTGTAATTTCAGATTAGCAACATTTGCTTTTGTTAGCATACCACTCAAGTGTTTCAATGCATTAGTAATTTCTGCATTATCCAACAAACCATTCTTGTCTATCGATGCGAGAGAAATCATAAAATTCTTAAATTTGGTAGGATCTGCATTTTCTAGCTCTCGAAGTGCTTTGTATGTTTGTGGTTTATCTAGTTCACTATCTATCTGTCCACGAAGAGTATTTTTATCGGACTCAAACACATTGCTCATAGAACCATATGGCTTCATTGTCTCTCGTTTAGTTCCTGGCGTCCCTGGTGTCCCCGGTGTTTGTTGCAATATATCAATCATAAATCACTGTGTACTTGGTCCAACAGAGATCTCGTAAGTATTTCCACCTGTTTTCTTTACATTAATTTCTGACGTCTTCGGAATTACTACTGTTGAGTCTATTTGAGAGATATTTTTCCCCTTCCACTTGATTTTCATTCACTTCTTGTGAGCAATATGCAAGTTGTTTCATTTTACTAGTGGCTTATCAAATGGCAACATGGTTGTATCTGAAGTCAGCCAAGTAGCATCCAAACACTCTTGTGTAATTGCCTCTGAAACTGCTGAAATAGCATAAGTCAATTGCATTCACTTACCTGAATTACTATGGACACAAGACAGCACATATCATCCATCTTGTCTGGTGATAGTGAGTCATGTATGATTCTTCGCCTGAACATACAGAGCTCATCAAGCAAACTTCATAGTGTTTCCATCCAATCATGTTGGTTTTGCTCCATTCCAAGAAAACTTAACATACCCTGGCACATCTGAAGGAATAGCACTTCCCAGCGGGAATCAAGCAAACCTTGGATCTGCTTGTAGTTGTGATAATTGCATATTGATTCCTCATGGAGTCAGCACATCTGACATTTTTGTTGCAAATTGTGGCGGTAGACTTGGATTGTTTCCTAAATAATCAGCAGGTATATCAACTCATCTCCTCAATGCTAAGTCTCACTTCTCCGTATTTGTATCTCATATATTCAGTACTACCACTCTAGAACGTCCCATATATCATCTCATAAAACGCACAGGTACTTGTTTATCTATAGCTATATATCTGATTCATGTGTCTGCATCTTGATGCATCACCATATGTCCTTTCATAATCGGATCAATCTTCAGATTAAGTAGATCACTTTCCCAGAGGGACTCTGGAATCAAGAAATCTTCTTTTCCATCTGCATTTACATCCTCTAGTTTCATATCATTTGCTTCCAACATAGCCTCATGAGGACTACCTTGAAAAATATCTTCTACTACTTCATTCATCCAATCAAGAGCAACTTCCGTGATTTCATTTTCTTGAGTAATTCTATAGTTTCATAGGCCCTCTTTTTCAGCTATAGCCACTCTTTGTTTTCCTATTTCTCCATCCTCTCGAGTAAGTTCTTTATGTTTAGTTAGATAGATAGCTGCTGATGGTATAGGGAAAAATCCTGCAAGGAAATCTACTCATACTTGCCATCCACTATATTGTCGTTTTCCATTCATTCCTGCCATTTCTCTGTTTCTCCACTCCACAGCATAGTAATCAGCAACAGTATCTACGAAGAAATCGTGAGCTGACGAACGAGTCAACAGATCACTATTTGCTCCAAAATATTGGAAAGACTTATACACATTTTCTGCAGCTTGGCGACGAAGGTTGCTTGGTCACTGCAATCCAGAAAGATGTTTTTGTATACGATCTATATTTTTTTGTCTTTCTGTTTCATATTGTCATACTTTTTTATTTCTTAAGTTCCATCTAATTCCATTTGGATTAGTTATTGAATCATAAGAATCATCTAGGATAGATTTAGCAATTCACCTCATACTTCCACGCAAACTCTCATAATTATCTTCTATTCATGATAGCTTATCGTGATGTACTCCTACCTTTCCACCAATAGCTGGGATTGGACCAATCATTGCTATATGTGGACCAAATTGCAGTGTTTTTCTAGATCCTGGCTTGAGACTATTACGAAGTTTTGCTTCATTCGTAATATCTATATCTTGTGTTAGTCCAATTTGACCAATAGGCATAAACGCTAAAGGAGCAGGTCCAAATCACGCAGCTCATCCGAAAGCATCCAAATGAGCTCCTTTCCACAATTTTTGGTTATAACTAATTCAAATACCCAACATTCCATTAGCAGATTTTCCATCTGTCAATCATCCAACCATTGCAGTCAGATTCAACTGACCTGTATCTCCAAAAAATTGAGCCAGGCGAGTAGACATAGCAACAGAACCAGCCGCTCAAGTTACTGATGGCTTATATGGATCTACCATAGCCAACGCAAAAGCAGAAAAGTTTGTCTTAAATTGATTGTATACTGTCTCATTCAGTCACAGTCACATTGCATCAGTATCTTTGGTAAGCTTGTTCCATCGTTTGTTAGCATTTTGATCAATCAATGCGATTGATTCAGCGCTTAGCTCACCATCAATTTGTCATTCTATTTGTTCATACATACTTTCTTGTACCTCGTCATGATACCTCTCAGCTGCTGTTCTACCATGTGTCATGATATAATTCAATGGCATTGGTGACTGAAGCAAAACATCCTGGTACAACTTCACCAATCATGGATTTTGTTGAAACTTATAATAGAGTTCCTCACCATTGTCTATCACAAATGGCTCTCATTGTGCATTCTGACCACCTACAAGTAAATGTTGTGTGAGATTGTGTAGTCACTGACTCTGTGCTATCTGCACTACATATTGTGTAATATGACAGATAACTTTATCCTCTATTTGTTTCAAATTTTCTTCTTCTGATGGTAATGTTGGCAGTCATAAGGCATCCATACCAAAGTGTTTGATATCTGTGACACTACCGATGAAAATATTTTCCATCTGCAATCCTGTAACAATATCACCATCTGACTCTGATTTTTTTCCATCAAGATTACGATCTCCCATCATATGGAGAGCTCCGTATGTTTTCTGTCTAGATTTATCAGCAATTCACATCGCTTCAAATCTTGAGCAGTTCAATTCTGCGTTATTGAGTATCAAATGTGCTCTGTATGCTTCTGCAGGAGACATCCCTGCTGCAAGTGCATCTGCAAGCTTCGCTACATTTCATCCATTGTTGTATGCATCCAAGAATTCTTTTTGATCTTTGGTGTATCTCTTTTGACCATTGAGTAAAGAAATCATCTTCTCCTTGGTCATTTTTCCGTTCTCAAACATTTTAGCTACCTTTTTCATAGCTCTCTTTTCTCCTTTTTGGGCCCATCTTCTGATCGCTTTCTTATCTTTGTTCGTAAACTGCAGCTCACCTTCTCCACTATCGCTTCTTTTATCGAGAATATCATTCATCATATTGTTCTCTCTATTCCAAAGTGCGACCATATCTACATCAGCATTGTGTGTGGTCATTACCTGATCTGGATTGTCTATGATACCTGAAACAGTTAGTTCTTTGGTCAGCATAAACATTACTGATTTATAGACAGGAAATCATTGTTCATTGTTTCTAAATGCTACATAGTGATCAGCCATTTTCTTCATATACTTCGCATCATTTTTACGGAAAAGTCCGTTTCCATTCATATCAAGGTCAGCTGCTGTTCATCGATCCTTCCATTGATCAACTGTTGCATTCTGAAGATCTCATGTATTGTACTTACTAATAAGCAAATGTAATATTGTTCCTACCTGCATTACTCAATCTGCATCTTCAATACGTTTCAAACTATGAGCTAAGTGTTTCACTGCTTCTTTATCTTTCCCACGAGCTTTCTTGACGTTGTTTAGATAAGGAGCCAAATGCTTCGTGATACGATTGAGCGCTCTTTCTTGGTTTTTATCATTATCATCTATAAATTCTGATGCTTCTATATTATTATCTGATTCGTCTATACAAAATATTACTTCTGGATTATATCAAACCATAGTATTCTCTAGTTCCCATTGTTTCTCTTTTCTAAACTCTTCAAACTCCTCTGGTGTATTACAGTCACCACAGTAGTGTTCCTCATCTCTATAACTAAATGATGGCAAACTATGTTCAAACATAGCTACTGATGGTACGGTACAGTCATCTGGTATACTTTCCGGTTCTTCTCACTTTTTAGTAATCACAAATTGATCAATCTGTAGCGTTCCATTGATAAACACTATATCATTTAAGATCGTTTCATCCAAGAGTAGTTGTTCCCAAGCTTCATAAATTGCCTTACCATTGGTACGAGAAAAAGATTGATCCTGAGCAACCTCAGTTATATTTACTGAAGTACATGTACACACATCTTCAAACAACTCTTCAAAGAAAACAGAGACATCTTCTCCTTGTTTAGCAAGCTGAATATATTGATACACCAATCCTTTGACCGCTCTTTGTTTATCTTCAATATTAGCAACTGACTCTATGGCTTTTGTGAGTCCACCTGGTGTCATAGAAAAAACTAAATTACGCTTACCAGTCTCCGTCTCTTGCATGACAGCTTCTGCTGCATCTGCAGTAAACTCTGTATTAGTTTTCAATTCATTGAGCAGATCTTGCACTTCTTCTGTTTGATGAAAATATTGATCAACATTTTTTCACGTCAATAAGTAATCTGTTACCTGAGAGAGATCTTCGACAAATTCATTTTCTACCCAATTGTTAATATCATCTTGGTAGTCAATAAGCTTGCTTCATGGTAGTTGCTTGATATCGATGATATCGTTTTGTGCATCTAATCATCACACTTCTCCCTTAGGATTCAGGCTACTTGTTCTCGAAAACGCCATTATTCAGTTGCGAAATATAAAGAATTTCTACTTGTCATTGAGTATATCTACAGCAATTGACAATGTAAAAAAATCATCTACTAAGTATATCCAGGGAGAACCGTTTACGCAAATTTGATGTATAGTTAGATTAAAAAATAATGAGTAAATACAAAAAAACACTCATCAAGAAATGAGGTAAGTATAATTCTATTATGGAGCCACTAACGGGAATTGAACCCGTGACCTCACCCTTACCATGGGTGCGCTCTACCAACTGAGCTATAGTGGCAAAATATGTGATTCTCTGATTAGCTATATAGACACAGAATGCAAGTCATGCTACTTATATCTGAATGAGATTAGGCACGCAAAATTGACGAGTTTATCTACTCTTGAAAAGAAACAGTATCCCGCAAGACTACTCACAAGACGTTGCTTAGCGTATCCGCATCCTCTCTCAATTGTTCATATCATCCATGATCAACAAGGTTGATTCTAGTGGCATCTTTGAGAACCAAATTAAGTTCATAACTAACATAGCGAGAATCTTTACTCTTGATGCTTTCTGCGATAATTTGCAGTGCATAAACATCTTCAAAGAGAATTGAATGTAGAGAAATCGTGGCTATTCAATAATCATTTTTTGAAGGTCTACCTTGATATATTCTTTTCATAAGAGGATCTACAGTATAACTTTTGTAATAATACTGAACAAAAAAATAGCCAGACAACCCAAGAAATATAAGTGGCGCAGCAAAAAAACCTATCATCTCAATACCCCTAGATTCTTTGATTAAAAGGACCAAAGACACTATCAACCAAATAAGTCCAACAAGAGCAAAAAGTCACATAAAAATATAGGCAAAAGTAGTTGCACGAAAATAATATTGACCAACATCACTCTGTGTTAATCTCGCTGTTACAAAACTACTACCTCATCATTTAGCTGGTCATCGATCCACGGTCAAAGCGAAATCATCATTGAGAATCGAAGGGTCAAAAAAAGCTGTCTCAAGGTGCTGAAGAAATGTTCATACTCTTGACCAAATACTCATCACAATCTTTATAAGGCAATAAATCACACCAAAACAGAAAAAACGCTATACTATTTCAACAAAATTAATCACAGACTCTTTTCCACGCTGGAGAGACCAAAGATACTTTTTTCTTTCTGTCAGCATCTCATTTCTTCCAATATAATGTACTGTCACTGAATAATTGCTTGGATTCTTAGAAGAAGTTACCTTCTCAAAGCTTCTTTCTAATGCACGTACTCCATGAAACTTCTGCTTTTTCTGATTATGGTAACGGATGATTGTTTTTTCCATCGCAAAATGAGAATAATTAGTTGGAATAATAGTATCAATCGCTGCATCTTTCAGGTACGACAGATCAAACTTCACTACTTTGTTTATGAGATAATCTCTCGGAGACAAAGATCTTTGCAGCAAAGGCCACAATGAGACATCTTTTTCTCGGTAGGTCATAGGAGAATGGAAACCTTTTGTTTGTGATTGGTTGGATGAAAGCTTGTAAGTTTTCTCAATCAGATGAACTAGTTTCTGTGCTTCTCATCATGTATGTACTGGATCAACAAGAAGTCAGATCTTACCTATGAGTGATCAAGGGAAACAAGAACAAAGAAGATAGTCTGAAAAAAGTGGGAGAATAACGGTATCTGTTTTTGCCAGCAAAAGCTCGAACAATGGTGGAACAATAATAGCATCTACTTTTTTGCTTACAAGATATTCAATTCAAGCTTCTACAATAGCTGTCGCACGACTTGAAGATTTCTCACCTAGTGGCCAGCTCTCCACATCATAATAGATATGATAATCATGATCATAACGATGAAGAAAATCAAACAACTCGAGACTATCGTTTCCAATTGAAACAACACCTATCTTCATGAAATATTTAAGTTCACTAGTAAAAAATAATTACTTATTACGTACATATTCAAGCAAAAGTGGAATCAGTTCATCCAAATTTTCGCTAGCTACAATACCTGCGTATTGTACATCTTGTCCCAATCGACATCAAGATTCAAAAGGATGCACATCACTGAGTGTAGTCCAAATCACTCAACATTTTCTCCTATCATTCTCAACAATAGTGAGAACCAATGGCTTGATACGTGCAAACAATCAATACTCATACTGGTTCATTGCTTGTACAATCGAAGAACGAAAACTAACCAATTGATGTTTTTTGGTAAGAAGCTGATCATACAAAGGCTGTCGATATCCTACATTCCAATTTGCACTGATATAGGTCTCTATCGTATCCAACATACTCTCTACAGACTCTAATCACTCTGAAATATCTTCAATATGTGTCTTACAATAAAGGTGAGCACTATCTAAACTAACAATCACGTCTTTTCATTCTATAGCACAGGTAAGCCTTTCTTCAAAATAAGCATTTCATGAACTTCAAAACCCTAGGCCAATAGCAGTTATGCTGACTATGATGTATAATCGCCTAAAACGCATCAACAATAAGAATTTGAATAAAGCTCAGCATGTATTGTTCATATACTCAGAAGAGTCTTATTGTGTTATTGATGATAATCTGTCACTATTCTTTTCATTTCTACCCAAAATGATGTATCAACTACTTTCCCGGTTTTGATTCCATAGTCAAGCTGAACAACCTGTTCTCGAGCCGCCAATACATTTTTTTTCTGAGGAGTAAGTTGTGGAATAAACTTAAGATAACGACTAATAGTAAAAGGAGGTCATCAGACTTCTTTTGCAAGAATACTAGACGTAGTTTTTCACCTATCGTAGAGAAGTGTCATTTGAATAATAATCTTCATTCCCCAGTAGACAGCTCCGAGGAACATGCTCCAATGCACTCAACTCTTCTTTGCTTCATCTAAACGGCGCAAAGCCTTTGCTTCATCCACAAAAAAAGCATCCAAAAATGCAAAATTATTTTGCTGTGTACGCGGATACACAGCCTTATCTACAAAAGATTTAGTAATGTGATCTCAGGTAGCTTGGTACCAGCTACACAGCATATCCAATACATGACTTACGTATCGCAAATCATTGCCTGTCAAAGATAAAACATGATCTAGTACCTCCTTATCTAGAAAAGGTTCAGAAAATTGATACGTTTCTAATTGTCCAAGCGCTCGCTTCCTCAGTCAGACACCTGAAAGTGGTTTGAATTCTTTGATTTCTGCATGTTTAGCAAATCGCTTATACTCCTTTTTTCTTTTATCTGGTTTATAGCTAACACATACCATCAACACATCATCAGATCATGCTTCAGACGAAGCTAGAGATTCAATTGCAGAGAAAACTCAATGACATTGTTGGATTTTAACTTTGTTACTGGCAATAGTATCTTGAGGAACTCATCGAACAATCACAAGTTTTTTTGTACTAAAAAGTCATCATCACTGGAGGGAACTCACAGCATCTGAAGGATCTCGATTTCCTTTGTATTCAAAAATTGCATCGGGCCCAAATTTCTCAGAAAAATTTTGTTTTCGGCGCAGAACTTCTTGATGTACAAGATATTGCTCCTCTCCAGTAAAAAGATAGATAGCCTGACCCATGATTAAGTACAAGTAAATAGGTAAAAACAGTCTAGCCTTACAACTTGTTTTCTCAAGTCTAATACGAATAAATATCATAGTTTGTTTCAATAAACCATAAATCATGAGCATACGACACACCATAAACAACTGACTGACATACCCACTAATACGACTGATTCGCATCTATCAATTGCTTTTGTCTCCAGATAAAAGTATATTTTTTTGACGACTCAAAGGCACCATTTGTCATCATACGCCTCATTGTAGCAAATATGGAATACAAGTACTGCGTCGTTATGGTTTATTTCCCTGAATAGTTTATATGGTTGATCGTATCACTTCATGTACTGGTTGATCGTGAGTCACTCATGATCCTGCATCATATCGCGTTGTTTTTTGTTCTTCTGCTCCTATTGGAGTACCTTTTTTGGAAGCTCTAGAAAAAGATCCCAGATATAATCTTGTATGAGTTGTCACCAACCCTGATGAACCTTCATGAAGAGGAATGAAAATCAGAGAAAATATTATTAAAAGTACTGCCAAAAAAATCAGAAAAAAAAACAATACACCATCAAACATTATTCTGCTTGATGGTTTTTGATGAGATGGAGATAGCAATCGATTTCCTCGATTCAAAAAAGTCTGTAAAGAAAAATGAATTACAGCCTATGCTCCTCCTCCATACAATACAGACTCACCAGTTCTAGAAGACCAAATAGCATATGTTATTGAGCAATGTGGAAAGCATATCAACGAGAACACCATTATCATAGGACAAAGTTTGGGTGGCCTCTTAGCATGTCATGTAATAGAGAAACTAAACAAGAAAATCTGAAAACTCGTAGTGGTGGCAAGCAGCTATCCACATATGCCCAGAGAAAAATCACTCTCCAATAGTAAAAGAATTAAAGCAGCACTGCCTCTCTTAAAAAAGTATACCAGCAAAGACTATAATGCAAAAAAAATCCAGGATCTCATTCAATCTCACACCGTCTTTTTATCTACTGACGATCCATTTATTCCCTATGCTCATGCCAAGGAATACTTATCTAAACAATTTCCCCAAGCAGAAATCATATCATATAATGACAAAGGTCATTTTTGATATAGAGACAATATCTTTGAGCTACCAGAAATTCTCCCATTTGTTTTTAGTGAAACAGAAGAAAAAGAAAAATACATCAACACCCCAAGATCATTACGTCTGACATCAAAAAAATATGCTACTGATGCTCAGGAATTCCACAAACGGCTACTTGAAAAAAAACCTGATCTACTGGTCGTTATAGCATATGGTAAGATCATTCCACAACACATCTTAGATATTCCTCGTGTTGGACCAATCAATGTACATGGATCATTGCTTCCTGAGTATCGTGGAGCATCTCCTATACAATCTGTATTGTTAGATGGTAAAACAAAAACATGAATCACGATTATGCGCATGGAAGCATGACTAGACACATGACCCATGATTGACAAAAAAGATATCCCATTATGATTTGAAACCAATGCGCTCGATCTTATTGAGAAAATGAAAGAATGTGGGCCAACATTTCTTAACAATACTATGTGGGATTATGGAAAGGGGCATCTCGATGAGACCAAACAAGACCATGATACGTCTACTCATTGTGGTAAACTAGAAAAAACACGTTGACTGATTGATCCATACAATGACACTTTAGAGCATATTCGAACAACATACAAAGGATGCTACTTACGACCCAAAACTTACTTGCTGCTTGACAAAAGTTGGATTGGCCATGAAGGGAAACAAGTGATTCTAGATAACCTCAAGATTGATGAAAGTCTTTATGAGAAAAATAAAGAAAAATCGCTTTTCAATAAAGATAACACACTCAATGACTCTATCATTGAATTGTATGTAAAGCCAGCTGGATCTAAATCTATGATGCGGCAAGAATTCTTGATGTGATACA
>JAHDGZ010000041.1 GCA_020631605.1 bacterium | reverse complement strand
CCTTTCGCTGCATCTCAGGCAGCCTTCTTATGTGCAATACTATGTCGACGTCACATGAGTTATTTTGATCAATTAGATAAACAAGTAAATATATCATAACCATTACAATGGACGAATCAAAGTTATTCTCTGTAAACCAAAACTTGCATAAAAAGAAAAAACAGATACAAACATGTACATTTATTTCGACAAAAATATGAAAGATAAATTACTAGAATACTGACTAAGCAAAAAAGAAGTAAACATATACCTTACATCTCTCGAATACTGAGCTATCAGAATCTGAACACTAGCAAGAGTAGCAAAAGAAAATAGAGTGACCACTTATTCTGTCTGCGAAAATCTAGAAAAGAAAGGACTATGCCACTTTCTCATCAAGAACAAAGTAAAATATTTTGAAACAAAAAGTCCCCACTCTTTGGTCCAATCACTAGAGAAAAAAAAGAACGCAATTCTAGAAATAATCCCTACTCTACTCCTTCACGAAAAAGAGAAAGAAGCAAAAGTAGAGATCAAACACTTTGAGTGAATACTAGGTCTAGAAGATCTGTATCTAGATATGCTTCAGCACCAAAACACTGAGATCAAAACTATCATCTGACCAGACAACATTTCCCCGTCATTCAAAGACTTCTTGGATCATAAGTTCATACCACTGAGAACTAAAAAGAATATCAAGGCAAAAGTCCTGATGCCAAAAACTAAACTCAACAAATCATACAAAAAAGACGACAAAAGATTTTTAAGAAAAACAAAACTGATAGAAGACAAAGTATTCGATATTCATTCCGAAATAAATCTCTATGGAAACTATAAAGTTTCATTTGCTATGTTTGGAGACGAAGAGATGACAGGAATGATTGTAACTTCCAAACAATTGCACACTACTCTATCGAGTATTTTCAATCTAATGCGAAAATTGTAGAAAATTTCCGACAACTCTAAGAACAGCTGGAGACTTGCATATCTTGGGTTTTCCATTATCACATCCGAGACAATATATTGTTCATATAAAAAATAGAATTATGCAAAAGCATCAGATTAATTTTTCTCTAGAATCAAAAAGAACACTTCGTGAAAAGTATGGGTGTAGAGTGTATCCACTACCCCAAATCATTTATGAAGTACTAGAAAAATGCACCAAAGCTATGACTCAAATCGCTGCAGGTCAAAAAGTAGAACCACATACTCATGAGTTTCTTTCATTTTACCTAGCCAAGAACAACTGCCTAGAGTTTGATGGAAAACAATACTTGTTACCTGTGTATTGCTTAGTAGTAGTAGATCCGGGAGCTATTCATCCTTGGATCAATATCACTTCTTATGATGACTCATGGATAGGCGACTTGAGTTCAGATCATGGACCGCAAATCGTGACTGGCTAAAATTGAGCTTGAAATACACGACAATTAGTGCATTATGATGATCTTGAAAACAAAACCTATGCAGACTGAAACATTATTTTTTAACCAAAATTTTGTTTCACAATGAAAAAGAAGAAGAAAGAACGGTTATTATGGATTCTTGGATTAGTAAGAGAGAGCAATCTTGATGTACTCGAAAAAGAGTTAGATGAAGATGAAATTCTCTTAACCAAACAAGGAAGTAAGATCAATGGAATCATTGGCTCGATGCGAAGAGAGTACTTTACTGACCAGCTTCCACACAAGCAACCCAAGTTCAATCCATTCAAATCAATCAAAAAACTATCACGATTGATCAAGAAAGCGTATTAGCAACATTTGTAGGGACTTATGCAAACGGTCCCTGCAATTTTTTTTATAATAAAAAAGAGATGTGCAGGCTATAAGCTTTATACGCACATCTCATGTTCTTTTGTGATCTAAAGAGATTCAAACCCATAACATATCCAAACGACAACTATATTATTTATTGGGAAGACCTATGACCACCAAAGATGATTCTAACTCGTAAAGAGATTGATACGTCTTCTCTTTCTTTTCACAATTGAGGCACATGCATTTACATGACAAATTATCAACTGGTGTAAAGCCAAAGGCGTCAAAAAAGTATTTTTCATACTCCTCTGGGCTTGCATTGACTCTCTTGCCATAATAAGCCATGAATTCTTCCTTCGTCATGGGATTCTCTTGTGTAAATTTTCTTTCTGCCATATTTAAAAAATAAAATTGTTTATACCTTGCGGCAATATTATTAACTTCAACTAGATACTAGATGAAGAAACAAAATACACTTTTTTAGACAAAAGTCAATAATTCATATTTTTATAAAAAAAATGAGATGTGCAGGTTATAACCTCTATACGCACATCTCATATTCACTTTCATCTCATCAAGTTGATCTATACCACTTGAATTAATCAGGCTTGAGCAGTAGGACCTTGACCAAAACCCATGAAAACACTTCCACCCATTGGAAATCCTCGTGGCACAAGAACTACTACAGGCTGTGTCATTCTTTCATACAGGTACTGATAAGTAACCGTTGTATCTTCCCCACATCCTGGACACTTACACTTGAAGCTAAGGTCATCAATTGGAGTCATTTCATTCTCTGTAAAGAACTCATCCTCGATTATTGATGGTCCGGGAAAAAACTGTGAAAGGAATTGAAAGAACTCTGCTTTCGTCATTGGGTTTTCTTCTGTGAATACTCTTTTCTTAGTCATAAATAAAATAATAAAAGTTGTTTATGCCAATCGGCAAATAAGGTTAATAATTGCTAGATACTAGCGAAGCAAAAAAAATACATTTTTTGAGAGAAAAGTCAATAAGTATTAGTTTATAGAAAATCTTCTTTTTATAACATCAACAATGCCAACATGATTCTCTAAGACATCTTCTCGAATAGCGCTATAATCTACTCACTTTTCAGATACTTGAGAGGCAAAGAGTTTCTCAAAAAAGTCAGAAAAGACTGCATAAAATTTATCTCTTGGCATGAGAAAATAAGCATCCAATTTATCCTCATCATACTTGAAACGTGTCTTATCAGATCCAAGAATTGAATCATTGGTGATTTTTAAATCATACCCTATTCCATCAACAAAAAAATCGCTTCACTCAAAATCTTCCACCAAACCAGATTTATGTACTTTATGTCACATAGATCATAAGATATGTTGCACTAGCATAACAGCAACACTCTCTTTAAGATTAACAAAAATAGTATCTAGAGAAGAAATTCATTTCTCGCTATACTTATGCAATATCTTTAATCTCTTTTCGTAGGTTCCCTTATTGTTGTTCTTGTTCATGGTAGCGACCAAATCTTGAACAACAACTGGAAAAGATTCTTTTTCTTTAGCAATCAAGCGTGGATTTTTTACATAAAAACGTCAGGTCTTTTGGGCAAAGCTATTTTTCAAAAAAAGAAGTTGATGCTTGAGTGCTTTGTACAAATCATTACCAAAAATTATTTTCAGTGAATCATCATCCATAAGTAAGTAACTAAGCAGTTCATCTACCCTCTTAGGGGCAAGTAGAGCATTGGGGATCTCTTTGTTCTTGTTATAAGGTCATGTAAAAACAGAAAAATCTTCACGCTTTCTCTTTGAAAGTGATGTATATGGAGACAATGTATCTATCAACTCCTCTTCTGAAAACTCATCCAGCTCAAACATATATTCTTCAAATCGTGGATCATTCAGAACTCTTTGTGAAAGAAATTTGATATATTTTTTCAAAAATCATTGCATACCTATACTTATTTTTTGTGAATATCACAAAATACTTTGAACAAAATCACCCTGTTTCTTTAGTTCTAGTTTCGCTACTTGTCATGCATATCATCCAAAAGGCTCTTTCATGTGTTCAGTAATTCTTTCTAATAACTTTTGAGCCTCTCATTGTCTAAAATAGAACTCAGAGATTTCTGTTTCCAGAGTGGAACTAGCCAATAATGAATCTCTATGTTTAAGATAAAGTGTAAAAAAATCATCTGTTCCCTTCTTATACTTCCCCAGAGTTCATTCAAAATGAGAAAGCGATTGAGCAAGTTTATTGATATCAGACAAGAGTGGTGTTTGCAACAAACCACGAAGCAATTCTCTATCTGAATCACTAAAAGTATCGATAACAGAATCTTCAATCACCTCCAAAAGACCTCTAGAAGGATTACTTCATAAGACAGTATCAAAATACATACTTTCATTTGTTGCCGCTGCTGCTAACATCTACTAGGGAAAAACAAAACTATCTATTACAAGTATAACCAACAACAAGCAGCAAAACAAAAAAATGAAGGGGAACTACTCTCCTCTCCTCCTAGAGCCTACAAGAAACAAAAGCGTCACTCATGAAAAAAAGTTGCTGAGAATCAACTCAACAACTTTTCCCTCTTTATTACAAGCATAGATCAACTACTAGTACAATGGAGTATGATCAAAACTGTAATAATAAGCACTCGTATAGTAAAGATAATCTAACAACATACTCATCAAATCTGAGTTGTTATCATTCTGTCTAAATGTTTCTATCTTTGTCATCAAGAGCTGCAATGTAGAATTATCTAGAGCAGCTAGCAATTTGTGGATACGAGCCTTGTATCACATCATAGTAGAGCTACCATACACATCTTTCAATAGCTTAGCATAGTCTCACTGATCAATTCTCTCTGCTACAACAATTGTTCTAGCTCATAGAGATCAAATTATTTGTCCATCCTGACAAGTACCCATAGCGACATATTCTTTTCCAATGCTATTATATTTTTCAAGAAGAGACATATCATTTGGAGCAACATTATGGTAGATTTGCACTACTCTATATTGTTGTTCAGTATATTCTCATCATTTCTTCACAAAAAGACTATACTCAGTTCAAGGTGTAGCGAAGAGTAACGTAGGAACCAAAGAAGCTGAGAAATCACTTTGATTTACTGAAGATGCATGACCATAAATCATGTCTAAACCAATATTTGTAAATCCATCTGATTCAGCTGTCATTACTAGTCACTGATCAAGGAAGTTTGTCATCTCATCAACACCATATCCATTAGTATTCGCCCTAATTGGAAGCAGTGTTCCAAATCATTTATAGTATGCCTCAGCTCATTTATAAAGTTCAGGCAATTCACTATACCAATCATCAAAACTAGTCATATCTCATTCTACAACAGTCTTACTCCATGGAGCTAGATCATTAAAGACTTTTCATCTAACAAATTGTAGACCTTGGACATCCATAGAAGACTTCACATCTCTTCTAGCCTCCTCTATTCCAGTACGCATATGTTCAAAAGGATATGGAGTCAATGCAAAGTTATCTTGATAATTTTTAACTTCTTCAGCAGCCTCCAAAATATCATCTTCAGAAATAAGATTCACAGCAACTACTGATTCTTGAGAGTCACTTACATCATTTTCTTCAGTTACTGTTGGAGCAGCAGCATGTTCTTCTGATTCAGGTGTTGACGCAGCTGGCAAGATACCTCTTCATCCTCAACCTCATCAACCTCATCTTGAACCTCAACTTCATCATCCTCAACCTCATCTTCTAGCAACAATAAGACCAAAATCATTGTTGTAGCTATGTGCTCATTGTGATAAATCTATTAACACTAGCGTAGTTACACCTGCACTTTGTCATCACATAGTTCATGGGATATTACTATCAGAAGCATAGTCAGTATTGTTTTCATATGTCACTGAATAGTTTCATGGAGACAATTCAGTAAAGAGATAGTTACCATTAGAGTCAGTAAATGTTCTAGCAACTTCTAGTCATTGTTGATCATAAAGAATCACAAGCATTCAAGGTAGTCATTCATCTCAAACATATACATCATCATTCTCATCATCAAAGTAGATATTTCCTCACAATTGAAGTTCTGCAACCAATCCAAAGTCATTATCAATAGAATCAGTTCATCACGGAAGCTCTATTTGCATGATTGACGATGTTCATCTCATTCATCACTCTGATCACACAATACTACTATCAGGTGTATACTCAGGATAGAGAGTAGTATTTGTAGTATATGCCACTCAATAAGTTCATGGAACAAGATCTTCAAATGAGTAATCACCATCAGCATCTGTCATTGTTGTAGCTACGATGTTTCAATCTTCATCATACAATGTGACAACAATCCCCTCTAGGGTTGCATCTCATGTATACAAATCATCATTTTCATCATCCAAATAGATTGTTCAAGCAACACTAACAAATTCTATCAGTCAGAAGTTATTCTCGGTACTATGATCTCATGCCTCTAGATTTATATCTGTCAAAAACATGATACTAGCATTATTTCATCAATGTGATCATACTTGTGAACTATCTGAAACATATGGAGAGTTATTCACATATCATACTTGATATGTTCCAGGTTCAAGATTAGGGAATATATACGCTCATGTATTGTCGGTAGTTGTAGTAAC
>JAHDGZ010000012.1 GCA_020631605.1 bacterium | reverse complement strand
ACCTCCTGCAAATCAATACCTATCATAACTGAACGAGGATCTTTGACAATAGTCTTCGCATACTGCAACCATGATCAAGGTGCACATCACACATCCAGTATATTTTTTTCCTTTCAGGTAAAAATACGGTGCTTTTTGTCTATGGCTTCAAGCTTATAGACTGCTCTTGCCTTGAATCAAGAATTCTTCGCTTTACGATTATAATAATCTCGTGGATCAAATGTCATGAAGTACCGCTCATCCCTCAGGTAAAAAGACAAAACAAAAAGGAGTTTTACTCATCTTATCTTGCTACTTAGTCCAACAATGCTAAACAAGTACTACTGTATTAAAAGGTCAAATTCGATCCATTTAGTTGATAATATGGTTGCATGTGATTTCTGATTGCTTGATGAGTTCTCCTTGTCGTAGCAATAATGACTCTATCGATTCACGTTTTCGTGATCAGTTTATGACTTCTCATCCTCTGAGTGATGAGTGTTTTAGAGTTGAAACACAGTACACAGGTAGTAGTGATCACTGCTCTACTAGTCATATTTGGTATATTTTCTTTGTATAGCATCAGCATATTTGAATCTTTTGATCAAACACTCAAGCGAATCAATAGATGAGTCTGGGAAGGACAACCTTCAAACTACTACTATTTCAACGAGCAAATCAAAAACATCCTTGTTTCACTGATTCCAGTGCTCGGGGTCATACTAATCCCTATCAAAACATTAAAGAAGCCTAGCGTGATAATAAGTGTGGCGATCTGAGCGATCCTTTTACAACTACTGGTATTTGTTCCTTGAGTAGGAATTGAGCTCAATGGAGCTAGATGACGGCTAAGAGTGCCATGATTATGAACATTGCAACCAGCAGAATTTTTCAAGGTATGATTGGTAGTCTTCCTTAGTTCTTGGTTACTCAGAAAACAACAACTACTTCGTACAAATAAAAGTATTTTCTTCGTAGGTTTAGCAGCTATTTTAGGAATAGTATTTATACTCTTCCTATTCATCCCTGATGTATGAGCCATATTGGTGATGGCAATTGTTGCGCTTATCATGACATGGTTTGCCTGAGCCAAGATCAAACACTTAGCTGCTATTTGTGTTGCAGGACTCGTCATCTCTCTCTCTATTATCAGCCTCGTTCCTAGTAAGTTTGGTTATATTACTGATAGACTAGAAGCGTATACCACTTTAGAATGAAACGAACAACTTGATCAATGAGTGAAATACCAAACTGTACAAGCTTTGATTGGTATCTGAGGTGGAGGTACGCGATGACAAGGATATGGAAAATGATTACAAAAATTTGGAAGAATACCAGAAGCACAAAGTGATTTTCTTTTTGCAGCGATGTCCGAAGAAATATGATTTGTAGGAAATTTCTATATCATATTGCTCTATTTTGCATTAGCATATCATGTCGTCATTGGTCTTTCTAGAGTCAAAGATCCACACTACAAAATGATCTGACTGGGCATTATTTCACTGATCATCATTCAAGCATTTGTAAACATGTGAGTGAATAGTAATATTATCCCAAACACAGGACTTACTCTTCCATTCATGAGCTATGGTGGTACTGCATTAATGATCAATCTTGTAGAGATTGTGATTCTCTTCAAAATCATGGAATCGAGACGTGTCAGTAGTTAGGACTTTTATCTACAGTGATAGCATGAAAACAACAGTACATAATATAGTCGCTTTTTCATTACCAGAAGAAGGGGGTAAAGAATACACTCACATGTGCCAGTGAGCACTCTTCACGCATACAAATTTCACACTCCCCGTCTATCACAAAAGAGAAATAAAAACTATAGAATGGAAAGATCTAGGAAAAAAAATGTCTATACTCTATGCCAAGAACCAACCCATAAAAAGCCATACATTCAATAAAGAAAGTAGCAAATGGTGTCTCACATGGTTCCAATGATTTGATGAAGAAAAATGATCAAAATATTATTTCCTCCATGATGTAAAAACTGAATCATTCAACAACATACAAACTCTCTACGCTAGTATCTATGGAGAAGATATACTCACCACTCATCAATGACAATTGCGCATCGAACATGATTTGAGTGCTCATGAGAAATCTCCTGATGAAACATTAGAAAGCGATATGAGTATTCTCTATCTTGTGAGCAAAATATACGGCAAACGAGACACGCGTGAGTTCAACGAAGAAGAACATCTCCGTTCTATCTCTATACAATGTCCTCTGCTTTTCCAAAACACTCATCTTATCGAGTGGTTTAACAAGATGCATCAAAGATTACAAAAGCAAGGATATTTCAACACTCTTTCTATCATGCAGCATAGCGAATGATCTACTATTCAGTATACCATCAATGATGATGAGATCATCTCTGTATTGGCTTCATTCGATCTTGCAAAAAACTACTACATCACTAAAAAAAGCTCCACTGCTGTATTGCAGGATAGTTTTTGATCATTCTGCAAAGAACAAGATCAGCAAACAAGAGACATAGAATGAAAGTACATCAAATTCTTGCCGAAAAATTAAACAACATGGGATGTTGGTGTAATCGGTAACACAGCGGTCTTCGGAACCGCCATTACGGGTTCGAGTCCTGTACATCCTGAATTCTTCTATGAGACTGCCGCAAGGGTGGTTTTTTGTTAACAAAAAATGGAATTAATTTAATGCATTATTACTGCAACCATTCAACAAAAACCTTACAGATAGTATCATGTACCAATGCAGTCATCTGAGTTGCTAGTAGTGATCTTTCTTGTAAAAAATAAGATCATCAATACTACTCAATACCCTTTAGTTCCTAGATCAGAAATTGATGCCAAATAGACCCTGAGGATTTGAAGAAGACTCTATTGAAAAATGGGAAGATGTAAAAGACGACTTCAAAAGAGTTAATATGAAATATGGCTATAAAAACTCTAACTTTCCATATGGAACTGCTGATCACAATGATCCACATGAGACTCCGCACTCAAGAGGACTTTGTCTAGCACTAGCTCCGTTCATGCTTTGATGAACACTACTTGCCTGATACAAAATAGCTAAATGAGCTAAAAAACATATTGCTGAAGTTACTGATACACTATATATGATATATGCTTCTTTAGGAGAAAAATTACCTGAATGAGTAGAACTTTCTGATCTTATTGAACCACTTGGATAAGCTATCTTCTCTCTACCAAGATAAATCAACAGGAACTCTTCTTCAACCAGATCTATCTGCTTACACATGAAGTAGTAGCATTACTTTACATAATTTTCTCGCTTGTTTGTACCACCATTGAGAGAAAAATACTCGTAAGCTAATCGTTCTTTCATAAATGACTCATCATGAGAAAGATCAATAATAGAAGATTTTTCTAATAGTTCTGCTAGCGAAGTGTCAGGTGCAACGCTGTCGTCATCTTGTAAATCAATAGCGTACTTTTCCTTAAGCACTTTATTCAGATAATCGAGTCTCTTATGACAGATATACGTCTCACGTTCACAGTGTTTTCTGAGTTCTGCGATAGTTGTGACTTTCTTCTCAGGTAGATGCGCATATGCTTTGAGCTTATAATCAAGCCAGATAAACGGATTATTATATTTCATATCGTCTCACAATGCTTGCATCTCAGCTTTGAGTTCTGTCATCTTCTGAGCTATAGGCAGATCTTTATTTGTTTCATACGTTTTCTCGAGTTCATTATATCTCTGATCCAGAGCCATATACTCGGTATATTGCTCTAGGAGTTTATTAGTCTGTTGCTGTATCTCTTCAGAAGAAAGCTTCCATTCTCTGGGCACTATTGTATTGCCAAAGCTATTGGTGCTATCTTGATGCTCGTTCAAACAATCTATACACATTTGTTTTAATGAATTATTTTCTAAAGGATTCTTAACAATTACCGTAAGGAAATCTTCCTGATCACTAGATTTTCATCGAATCACTTGGATAAATCATGTAGAACAAGTGACATCGAATGCTCTTCATCCTATGACACCTTTTGCACGTTGCAGGTTGGGACCAAGCTGATCAATAATTGCTTCTAGTCATTGGGTAGTAAACAAGCAATCAACATCTTGTGAGGAGATACTTGTATTAGGGAAACGCTCATGCTTCTCTGGTATTCATCATTCTTTAAATTCTTGATGTGGGTATGCTAATATACTCTGAAACACATTTGGATCCTCATCAGCAAGAATCACATTTTCAAGGGCTTTGGATATATCAGGAATGAGAAATACGGGAGTCTCGGAGTATTTTTCTTCCAATCATATCTTCGTCTCCTGGCTTCATCAATGAGTGATTCCTATCACATGTGCCAGGTCCAGTTGTATGTCTTGTATGTTATTAGACGTCTCATGTGGGAGATCAGCTCATGTTGTCAAGCTAACAGTTTTTCATTGTATTCTGTGTTTTCTAAGAAGATTGGACAATGCAGTACCATCTGCTATCCCTGTAGGCTCTATGATAATAGTCTTTCCAGTGTCTTTGGCTTTAAGTAGGGCTAGTTCAAGATCATCGATACTACTACAACAAATACATGAGTTGGTGATTGCTGTAGTTTCATAATCAGCAAGACGAAGGGCATCCGTGTTGATAAGACCACTATCATTGATGATGATAGTCACTGGCTTTTCTTGTCTCGTAAGTTCAGCAGACAATGCCTCAATCAGAGTAGTTTTTCCTGTTCACAAAAATCCTAGTACTAAGATCGCTGTGGTGGAATCGGGAGCATTCATTATGCTTTTAGAGTCAGGTAGCTAAAACAAGAGAGTTGATAATATGATTGTGAGGATGGATGACGTACTTGAGTGAGAAATGATCTGACAGCATGGTTTCACTGATCCCTGCATATAACAATCTTTTCAATCAATCAGCACTTCTCAGAAGATAACATGATGATGGTATGGTTTTAATCTGCGATAAGATGTCATTCTCTTGTCCATTCCCAAACAGTAAAGATGCAACAACAGTACAGTCAAAAGAAGCATCAGACGTGAAATCCATGACATCTTGTTGTACGATAGTGATCAAGTCTTCCAGTCAAAGACTCTGTACCAGTTTCTGTGATAAGCGTACCGCTATCTCGTCTCTATCAATAACTGTTACATGACAACCATAACTCTTTGCTAAGATAATTGCTGTCAGAGGAAGAGGTCATCATCCTATAAAGAGGATTTTCTTACTATCTTTTTGTAGTAGTTGTATCGTAGCATACTCCATCTCCGTCAGATCAGAGTAGTTCTGATAGTATATGAACGATTCTAACTGTTTCCGTTTGTCTTTTGCGATCAAGATCTTTTCAGTCGTCTCTACTTCCATAAAAGTTTCTGCCTGCGCTGCTGCTTCCCTTATATAGTGGGATTCTTGATCAGGTAGTGATCAGCTATAATTTGTGGTTTGAACAAAATGACATAAATTACTAAACACTTTTGATGTTGCTTCATCAGGCATCAGAGTAGATAATGCTTTGATATCTTCATAAAATGCAAGTATCTTCTCTCTTACCAAGCTTGTATCTATTGTTTGCTTACTCATAGGATCGTATTCTTGCACAGAAGTAAAACATCGTGTATTCTCTAGTAGCACCACTTATCATTTGTAGTTAGACAAGTTACAGAGGTATAGTAGCAGGAATTTTCGATAGCACAAAGGCCTCAAAAGTAAAATAGGAACAAAAAAATACTCAAAGGTAAAACAAAAGCAAGGTAATTTTACTTTTGAGTTTATCTTCTCTCCTTAGAGAAAAAGAATCTGACAAATGTTCCATCATAGTGTGGTGAATGATATGCATAAAAGTATTTTTTATGTTCAAGCAAGATGAGATTCATGTCAATGATGAAAGTTCTTATCAAAAAAGTTTTTCTTAATCTGTCCAACTATTGTACAGCCTCATACGGCAAGAGCCATAACTCGTCCATTGTGATCACACATTTTTTCCACTGAGTCCCCCAAGGACTCAATAAGTTCAATACCTACATGTCATCAGTATTTAACTCCAATATGCATAACACTATCAACACCAATTTCGACTGCTTTCTGGGCTTTTTTACCCCGTTTCTTAGCAATTCAATCAGGATGAATATGCACCAGATTCATCAGTACATGCAATACTGAGTCTCACACTAAGTGAGCTATCCCTGTATGTTGTCATCATAAATAGAGTATCAATTGTTCAGATGTAATCTCGAAGATTGTTGTCTCTATTGCTGTACTGACATGATTTCTCGATATATGTCGTCCCTGTGATCATCAGGACAATACTGCTTTCATTACGTCTCAGTCTAATAAAATACCTTGTTTACTACGCTATACAATGATCTGACTACTAGATAAAGTATACAATAACTCATTGCCTCAAAAGTAAAATACTCAAAAGTAAAACGATTTCAAGAGCAATAACATCTAGTTGATTCAATCATTACTGCAACGATTCAACAAAAGCCTTACAAGCGTTATAATCTACTAATCAGTTCATCTGTTTAGCCTGCTGCAACCTACTTTCAAAGAGAGAAAGCATTTTCATATAGTGTTTTTCATAGACATCTCTTTGGAATATCAGACTGGTCTCTCACATCTTGCGAAGACTCAATCTATTGAGGTTTCAAGATCACAACAAAAAAGCTTTGTCTGTGACTATATACTTAGCATGGCACATCTTTGATGTAAAATAGATGTCAATGTTGTCAGCATATGCAGATCTATACAGCTCATTCATTACTTTGTAGTTTAAATCATGCTGCACATCGGAATCTAGTGGCACCATAATGTTCACTCTCACTCAACTCTTAGCTTTCTCCTTAATCTTTCTGAGAATCTTTTTGTCTCATCGATAAGGAACTTGTATACAGATATGCTCCTCTGCCTCATCAAAAAGTTTGAGAACCTTTTCTCCATAGCATGACTGATCCATCACAAAAGTGCTACCCAATCCCTGACGGGTGGTATTGACTGCAACATCTATTCAAAAAGATGGCAAGAATTTTTGAGGTTCAAAAACAGCTTGAGAAAGCGCATTGTATGCAGATGGTCAGGTAACGAGAGCTCATATATCTCACCAAGAAAGCATCTCATCAGAGAAATTTGATGTCATCACAAGAAATTTTTTCTTTCCAAATGTGACAAATTTAGAATGATTATTCTCAACAACAGTATGTGGTCAACGGTAGAAATTTCTTACTCAGTCATCTACCGTGATGTTTTCATGATTGCACAAACTATCATAAAAACTCTGTCTCTTGTCATTACCTTCATTCTTTTCCTCATACAATCACAAAAAACTATGAGCAATACGTTCTGATAGAGTCATTGATCATGGGGTATACATTCTATAGCCATGAAAAAGTGAGTTAGGTCATTCAGTTACCCTTCCTCCTCTATCCTTTGAAATGTATACTTTAACTCATCTTTTTGCTGCTCTCAGCAACGCATGCAGTATCCTCATTCAGACGTCATCATTTTTCCATATATACATCTGGATGTAGATTTCAGTATACTCTCTTTCAATATTCTCTAGCAAAGTAATAAGAAGTTGCTCTCAGTCAGAGATCAAAAAGACATCTGGTTTTTGTTGTATCTCAAACATATCTCATCACTGTTGATGAGAGAAAATATCATTATCAGAATGGGAAGTATGCATAGTTCACATGAAAAAATCATACATATTTTAACATCATTGTCAACTAGTCGTAGCAAGAAAAATTACTCATAGAAACCACTAATTTTTTCCTCAAAGGAATCCTTTGAAAGTCACAAAACTGTATGTGTATGTGAACGAAGTTGAGCTACTAGCTCATCATTATCTTTCAAAGAAGTACCGTATGAAGGAACAATCTTTTGAATGAGTTTTTGTCGTTTTGAGGTCTTCATCTGTTCAGGGAAAGACTTTTCCAAGAGTTCGAGAATGATCGAAACAGAAGTTGAAGCTCCTGGTGAAGCTCAAAGCAAAGCTGATAAAGAATTATCATCACTGACTACAACTTCAGTTCAAAATTGCAGTTCTCCCAGTCATGTCTCTGGGTTTTTCTTAATGATTTGCACTCTTTTACCAGCATATGCACAGTATCGATCATCAGGGTTAGCATTTGGATAATACGATCTTAATGCAGCCAAACGGTCATCATTAGACTGAAATCATTGTTTGAACAAGTACATGGTGAGAGACAAATTTTTGATTCATACTCTGATCAAAGGGAGTAGAGAATCCCAACGCAGTGATCTAAAAAAATCTCGAACACTTCATTGTTTAAGAAACTTAGTCGTAAAACCAGCATAGGGACCAAAAAGCAGTGATTTTCTTCAGTTGACAATACGAGTATCCAAATGAGGTACTGACATAGGTGGAGCTCATACTGCAGCCTTCCCATAGACTTTACCATGGTGCTGGGCAATAGTTTTTGGATTATTACAGATCAACCACTGACCATCCACAGGAAATCAGGCATAGTTTCTTCCTGCTGGAACTCATGATTTTGCTAGCAATGGTATTGCCATTCAACCATTACCCAAGAACACATAACGTGCAATTTTGGTAGAAATTTTGTTCCCTACTACTCAAGAATTTCTCACAAACACTTTCCATGTTCCATTATCCAGTTGTTGCAAATCTACAACCTCTTGATGATGATGGATATGGACATTCTCTCCATTGTTCAGATGATCAAACATATTTCTCGTAAGCATTCAGAAGTTCATGTCGGTCCCCATCTCATGACGCGTTGCTGCTATTATTTCATCTTTACTACGTCCATCCATGATCAGTGGAAATCGCTCTTTGAGTTGCTCAAAATCCTCCGAATACATCATATCTTTGAACAGTGGATTCTGCGTCATCGTGTTATAGCGGTCACGAAGAAATTGTACATCATCTTCTCAAAAGACGATGCTCATATGGGGAACCCAGTTGATAAATTCATTTCACTTCGGGAAAAAGTTGTGCTCTACCAAGTAAGATCGAAACTGTTTTGATATTTCAAATTTTTCTACAATGGCATCTGCTTTGCTCGTATCAATAGAACCATCCTTATAAGGAGTATAATGCAACTCACACAAAGCTGAATGTCATGTTCATGCGTTGTTCAATGTATCTGAGCTTTCATAGCCCAATGCATCTCTACGCTCAAACACATCTATCTTCAAATCGGGCTCCAAGAGGTGCAAAAAAACTCAAAGAGTAGCGCTCATGATTCATCATCAGATAAGCAAGATATCTGTATCTGCATCGTGTCTTCTATCAAACATAGGTAGTGATCTAAGGGTAAAAGCGACTAAGCAAGTTTCTTAAGCTCAACATAGGAGAATGGAAAGTAAATGCAAATCAATTTAGGATATTTCCTGAAATTCTATTGCAATACTCATTTCGTTTTCGTACAATGAGTCTACTTTTATAGCTCCTTAACAAAGCATGATGATTCTACAATATGCTTGTCTGGCGCTCTCATCGCTGACGACAAGCTTCGTGCCACGGCTAATACCAGTCACTATCTGATTCATAGTATTATTACAAAATGATCAAAGCAATTCTTTTGTTATACTGGGGGTTACTCTTCTTGGTACTATAGTATCTGCCATACTCATGTGGTATTTTAGTCATATTGTTTCTTCTTCAATGGAAACAAGACTACTAAAAAAAATCAAAGAAAGTAAAGAATCAAATCAACAACTATCGTGGATAGAGAAAATACGCATCGCTTATCACAACAAACTACATACAGTCCATAAACCACTCATCATATTCTGAGTGATTGTTTTGGGAGCTACACTCCCCGTGCCTGACATACTCATCGTCTACCATCTACAAAAAAAGACATCTCTACCTCTCTTTGTCTTAGCACATACGATAGGAAAAATAGCAAACTATGCGCCCATCATTTTTGCAATCCAACTCGGGAAAACGTTGATGTAAAAAACGAACAAAAATCAACAAAAAAAATATATCTAAGAATACTTGCATTTGTTACCTAACTTCGTACAAAAGACTCAACATCAAAGACACAAACCATCATCATATTGAGCCGATCTAAGTTACATAAAAAAAAGCGAGGGAGTAAGTCACCTCGTTTTTTTTATTTATTAATTTATGGGTGGATATAGAATCCAAACATAGTATATATCTAGTACCCTTTATATTTCTTCTCGTTCTATGGATCAGTCTGTTGCACTCTCAGTTCTCAAATCCGGGTGCAATGTGTTCCTCACTGGGCAGGCTGGAAGCGGGAAGACATATGTACTAAACAAATATATCAGCTGGTTGCGAGCTTGTGATATACCGGTTGCAATAACAGCATCTACAGGTATCGCCGCTACACATATTGGAGGTGTCACTATTCATTCATGGAGTGGAATAGGAATCAAAGAATACCTCAGTGATGAAGATGTAGATATCATAGCATCCAAACAATGGATACGCAACAACATCTCAAACTGCAAGGTTCTGATCATTGATGAAATATCTATGCTGAGTTCAAACTTTTTGGAAAATATAGAAAGAATCGTCCAAGCAGTGACTTATGACGATAGCCCATGGTGATGACTACAGGTCATTTTTTGCGGAGATTTTTTTCAACTTCCACCCATCAGTCGTAGTTTTTCTCAACACAAAAAATTTGCATTTTATGCAAAAGCATGGAACAAATCAGATCTACATTTCTGTTATCTCACTACTCAATACAGACAATCAGAAAATGCGTTTGGTGAATTACTCAATGCACTCAGAACAGGACAGATGACAGAGAGTATGATTGCACTCTTAGAGTCTAGAATGCACGCAAAGCTTACTACTCCATCACCAGTCAGACTCTATACACACAATGCAGATGTTGATCTTATCAACGAAGAACAATTAGAAAAATTACCAGGCAAGATATATCTCTTTGAAGCAGAAAAAAAGTGAGACAACAAACTCTCCAATGCATTACTAAAATGACTACTGACACCTGAATCATTAGAACTCAAAGAAGGTGCAGCAGTACTCTTTGTCAAAAACAATCCTCAAAAATGATATTTTAATGGTACTACTGGTGTGGTCAGCTCTTTCAACTCAGCAGGTCTCCCGAGAGTCACGATAAGCAATGGAAGAGAAATCATGGTAGAAAAAGAAACATGGAGTATCGAAGATGAAGAAGATATCATTGCTAGTGTATCCCAGATCCCACTCAAACTAGCTTGGGCCATTACGGTGCACAAATCACAAGGGATGACATTAGATGCTGCTATCATCGATTTATCTAAATCTTTTGAGATTGGGCAATCGTATGTAGCATTATCCAGAATCAAAAGTCTTGAGTGACTCTCACTTCTCTGATTAGACAAAAACCAGCTCTGATCTCATGATCTCATTATGAGAGGTGATGCATATTTTCGCAAACAGTCTGACGAACTAGCTACATCAATGCTAGATGAGAACAAAGATAGTATCAGGCAGAGACACAAGGCTTTTGCCCAACGTGCAGGATGAGAATATGTCACAGAACAAGAAGCACAAGAATACGAAACAAAGAAAAAAGACTACAAACAAAAAAAGAAGAAAAAATCTACAGCTGATGTTACTGCAGATTTGATAACTGAAGGTCTCAAGCTTGATGAAATCGTGGCAAAACGCTGACTAACAAAAACAACAATCATCAATCACATCAAAAAAATATCAATCGAGTCTCCTAATATCAATCTCTCCTGAGTCAAACCACCTAAAAGCATACTCCTTCGTGTCCAAGCAGCCATCAAGGTATTGTCTCAGAACAAAGATAATTTCAATGAGTACTGACTCATTCATATGAAAAACATATATACAGAATTAGATCGTTCGGTTCCCTATGAGGATATCAAACGATGTATGGTATTTATCAACAGCACCTAATTTTTTTTGTATGTATAGAAATATCTTTGATTCAAATACTCGATTACTTTTTCTCCTCTATGTCTAATATTTTCTGCTTTCGTCTCTGGAAAATCAACATCATATGACACAAAAACACTAGGATCTTCAGCATCAAAAACTATCTTATCTTTCTTTAGCATAAAAGCTTTTTCTGGATTTGCTGGGATAGAGTTTTTGTAGTCATCAGCCCATTCATTGTCATTTAAAAGATAGGGAACTAGATTGATGATAGAAAGTCACACTTCTAGCTCACTATCAGATCTTCCATAAAAATTCAGTATGTCAGTATCCATTGTTCCATCCCTTTTCAAAATGAGGTTGGTATACGATTTATGCCTATCTGTTCACCATGTGAAAGTAACATCTATACCATTCACAGCAGTATACACAAACCATCATTCATTAGTCTCTGAAGGTTTTATATCACCCAATAATTTTCCATCCATAAAAGATGCAGCATACCATTTCATTGCCTTACATTGTAGGTCTCATATCTGTGTTTCTGGAATCTTTTGCTTCAATAGATGTGAAACTCTTTCTTCTGGATCGATAAAAAAGTCATAGTAGTAACTCTTTTCTCCTGAGTTCTCCAAATCTTGTTGCAAAGATAAGATTTGATCTTCATCCAAAGCCTTTGTTTCCATCTCATTAAGAGTTTTTCCCAACTCCTTTGTTGCTACTTCGTCTGTAACTTCTTCGAGTATCCTAGCATCCTTTAGTAATCATAATCTTGAGTAGATATCTTGTAGAATCGCAGCCATAGCCTCAGGGTTATAGTTTTTACCTTCACTCATTTCTTTGAGAGTTCACTCTAACAATTCCATAGAAAATTCAGGAAGATTCTCTCAGAGTTTATTATTCATAACAATCATTATAGATAAACAATAATTAAGTATAGAGATTTTTCTCTATTAAACCAAAAAAGAAGGATCTCTCCTTCTTTTTTATCTCCACCTATTGTGATACCTTACTAAGCAATTGCCAAAATCAATGCAGTAGGAACTATTTTTTTGATTCCTCTACATCATTCGCTAATGCAGTCCCTATTCATCAAGCTGGAAAAATATACAAAGATGCGTCAATGATGGTGTATAAAAAAATAACTATCAAGACATGAGTGATATAATTATTCTTCTTATCAAGAAAGGTCGACACCTCTATGCATACTATGCGATAAAATCACGAACTACTCAAGCATAGATTCATCCAAGTCTCACCAAACTAGCATGACTGATTCGCTCATTCGCTGCATGCTCATTATCCCCTACTGGTCACATAGTGAGTACTGGAAAATGCGAGAATCAAGCCTGCAGAACATTCTCGTCCGCAACACTATACCCATAGGCCAATCTTGGATCATTTCCTGTTTGTTGTTGTATGAGTCTAGCAATTTTTTGTACCCAAGGATGGTCAACTGCGATCTCATATGCCAATGGTGTTGGCGTTGGTCTTTGTTTGATCTTACACTCTATATTATCTCTCTGAATCTGAAAATCACCAGCATCATAGATCTCATCTATTTGACGTGCTATTGACTCTAGTATAGTTTCAGGAGTTTCTCCTACTATCGTATGAATATCCAAGACCAATGAAGCTACTTCTGGCACTGAGAGTGAACTAACGCTTCATGCACATGATCTTACCAATTGATTTCATGGAGGAAGTTTCCCAGCCTGTCTTCTCAATTGATAACGATCAAATCAGATCAATAGTTTAGCTATTTCAGTCAATGCATTGATTCCATGTCACTCAGCAGCAATTGCCGCATGAGCACTTTTACCATGAACCGTCACTTCTACCAGCATCCTTCCTCTTCTTCACAACACCAAGTTCTGTTGTGAACTATCCGTTTCACCAACTATCGTTCCTACTTCAGGAACCAAACAACAAACTACTGAATCAAAAAAACCTGGATGCGTGACTACTGTATGAGCACCCTTGGACCACAACTCTTCATCCACTCCTATCACGATTTTGATATTCTTGTTTGATGCACGTAGTTGTTCTTGATCAATATCTGAGAGCACGGACAAAATCATTGCCAGTCATCATTTCATATCTACTGCACCCAAACCATAGTAACGATCTGGATCATTTCATTGGGTGAGCACAAAAGGATCAGTATCTCGCAAAGAAACATCATGTAATGGTACCGTATCCATATGAGCATACAACAACAGTGACTCTGTTGCATCCACCGGTCACAATGTGGCAAGGACACTTAGCCTCTCCTGATCATCTCATGAACAATACGATGTTGCTATAGGCATGGTTTCTACCTTGGCACCCAAAGCTGTAAGATAGTCTTGTAAAAAATCTGAAATCGAATGTTCATGAGGGTATACTGAAGGAATAGCTACAAGTTGCCTAAGTATATCAAGTGCTGTCATATAGTATTTTTCAAGAGTAAAAAAAACGAGGATAATCCTCGTTTTGTTCTATTATATTCATTGTTCAAGTGCCCAGATATGTCTATCTTCCTCCCATCGATGTCACTCCGCTCATCAAACAGTCATTCCTCATCGGAAAAAGTAGTCATCATCTGCGATACTTGCAGAACAACTATTGGTCACTACATCTAGTTGATGTGCCAAAAACGTATCATAGAAAGATACCATCGACCATGGTCCTAATGAAAAGTTAGCTGTTGGTATGATGTTAGTATAAATCTCTGAACGTTCCTTAGACACTTTTTCTTCTTCAGTATCAGAAGCAACTCATCCACCATTGATAACATCAGTATGTATATAATATCATCGAGTTCTGTTGTACGGAGTCTTAATATATTGGCTCAATGGTTGAGGTGTTGTTAACCTTGTTCCTCTGATGGTATCCAAAGCATATCGTATTCAATCATTGGCACGAAATGCGACAAATCTATGTCATTGCATGAGGTAACGATCATAAATTGTATCCTTAGGATCGAAATTTGTCACATTGGCTAGCGTCAATACTCAGTTTTTGTGTGGTTTGTACAGATACACATCTACTGCAATTGCAGAACTTTGGTTCAATATTGCCTCCAAATCCACATCAGGGACACGCTTGAGCAGCCCACGACTTATTCCGTATTGTGCTAGTTGTGTAGCGTTACCTACTGATATCTGTCCGATTCATCACAGTCCACGAACCACTGCTCCACTGGGATAGAATTGTTGTTTGTTCAGTCTTGCTATCATAGAGCAGTAACTTGTTTCTCATCCAGTCACATCGATAGATCTCACTGTTGAAAGTATCGGTAACCTATTTTCATCAAATTGTATAGTAAAGGGACTACCAACAACTCTCACAGGCTTGGTTGATGTAGAAGTAGCCTCTGGTATGATTTCTTCATCATCAGATGAATCACTGTCAGTATCTACAGCCCATATATTATTTCATTCTGCAGCTTCAGATCAATCCCTCTCATCTCATGCTGTATTTTCTTCCGGATTGTTTTCTTCGATAACCACCTGGTCAACTACCCAGATAGTGTCTCATGCACTATCATCTCATCATGTTGTATCCTCTGCTTCAGCAGTTGGAGCTGGTGCTTGATCTACAGTAGGATCAACAACAGGATCTACTCATCTAGGAGCAAATACAGGATCGTTCTCTACAGGTGTTGGTGCTACTTTCTCTACTGGTGCCTGTTCTACAACAGGTTCAGCAACAGGAACAACAACTTGTTCAGGTTGTGGCTGAGGTTGTGGTGCCACCACTTCTTGGGCTTCTACTGATCATCCACTTTGTCCCAAAGCTGGAGAAACAGAAAAAGAAACATATCCCATCAAAAGGACAGCAATCAGTCACACGTGTTTATGAATAGTCATGCGTAGGTTGAAATACATAAAGGTACCAAAGCATAAGAACATAGATCATAACGATTCATGAGAAGATGTAAAGTCAAAATGCACGTGGGCAAAAGGCAGCAAGAGAGCTTTCTTTGCAATGATTAGTGTTTTGTATACACAGGAGGTAATGGATTACTTTTGCTCTCTAGCAACTGATGAGAAAATATACCGAACACAAAATTACTTACTGGCGAAGTGCAATTGCATTTTTTCTTATCATTCTGATTAGTTTTTTTCTCTTCAGTGCATATGAGACTGTCCAAAGAATATTTGTCCAACAACAATCTATAGATATAGCCAACGACGATCTTCAACTCATCGCAAACCAAGCGCATGCAGTAGATGAATGATTGTCACAGTTCATCAGAAATCTAGATACTATCATCAGCAGCTACCAAAACAACAACAACATCTTCGTAGAAAATCCACAGGTAATAGATGATGCACGAACCTACGCAGTATCCAACACCAGGAACCTCTCCAAGTGGTGATTTAGTCATTATGAATCATTCTTTCAGTTGTTGACTGATCTCTACCCACACAAGCAAGAGATCTACGCACTTCTGGGGAAGCATGACGATAGAAACTATCTTGCTATACTCCAAAATGCTGGAGAAAAAAGACCTAACGGATGATTTTTTGGATCATTTGCATTTGCCAATGTACGTCATGGATTTATCCAACAGCTAGGAGTAGTAGATAGTTATTTACCTGATTTTCTCGCACCAGAGACAAGTGTTGAAGCACCCAAGTGGGCGTTGCCTATGCTCGATGAAGATACGATCAGATTTATTGCGAGCAACAAGTTTGGTTTTACTGATCTGGATGGAGCTACGATTAAACAACTCTATGAAGTGATTTTCAATCAGACCTACGACAAAAAAAAGTTCCAAGAATCAGAATATAGTGACCTAGAAAAAACATTGGTAGGAAAAAAGATAGATGGAATCCTTTTTCTCAATACAGAGATGTTTGAACAATCTAGTCCACAGATCACTCCTCTGTTGCAAAAGCGACAGTTTATCAATGCCAACATCGATCTCATCAGGGGAGAAGATCGTAGTCACAAAAAAGAGATCTACTTGGATGAAGTAAACGAATATTTTAGCAACAATAGCATCTCTCTGATAGCCAATATGGTGAGAAACTTTGAAACCATCAAGGACAATCGTCTATTGAACATCTATTTACCCAATGCTAGCCCATGACTCAAGCAAGTCATTGAAAAGAACCAGTTAACCACACTCTACAATCCGGACTACTTCTATATCTGGGATACCAATCATGCGTTCAACAAGATAGATAGATTTGTAGACAAAGAAGTCATCATCTACCGTGATGGAAAGGTAGTCACACATGAGTTCAACAAAGATATCATCTCACACGCTGATCTGGACAAAGGCGCATATACCATACATATATACTACCATCTCAATATTGATCAAAGCTATCACAGATATATGAAACAGCTCGCTGATCAGAATCAGGTAACGATGACCGAGAGAGAACTAGGTATTCTCTGACTCTGACCTACCTACGATAATCTCTATCGAGCAAACCAATCAACGATACATCTTCCATACAATCGAGATATACAAAACATTTCTGGAGATATTTCACGTTCGGAAAGATTTAGTTCACCGTTTTCGAAGGTCATCAACCTGAGATCTGAGATGACTGAACCACAAAGCTCAAACCGTATCTCACTAGAAATTATTGTGAACTAAATAAGAAAATTGTAAACAACAGATACATACAAAAAGCTGAATAGGGCTAACTCAATGTTAGGCTCTTTTTGGTCTACACACTAGATTTAGTATTCGAGAATGATATAAGCTCATCATCAAACAAAAGGAATACACAACAAAACACTTGTTTGAATAGCATAGCATAGATTTGAATAGAATAGATTAGAATAGAATACCTAGCATTGATTAGCATAGCATACCCGTGACAAAATTGCTTAGAATAGATTACCAGAGATTACCAAACCTAGATTGCTGATTATTACATTGATATGTCTCGGACATGTCTACTACTATTAGGTCTTTACTTTAGTGATTGCTGATTGTAGATGTAGCGAGCATTCTCCTTACATCATAATAAAACGCATCACCACCACCAAGGTGAGATCCATCTCCATCTGACCGCCACACCCGTGAGCTGGCTGATGATTATTACACTTATTGATGGGAGTTGAACTTGATTATATACCCAGTATGTATTAATGGAACATATTCATTAGCACATACGGCGTATATGCCGGTCTCAACTCCCGTCAAAGCGGGAGTCAATCGTATAAGGTTCGACTCCTTTTTTCTTATCGAAAAAAAATTAACTATGAGGTTTGATTCTCATCACCTTCACCAATATACAACTGCCTTTCGGTGTTTTTTTTGTAACATAAAAAAACTGAAGCAACAATTTCATGTCTATGTTTTATCAAACAATCTTTCACATTTCACATACTTTCTCCGCAACTCTTTCTCATAGATTCGTTAAATAGTATCTTATCTTCACGGGTGTTTCATTCTCTATCTCTCTAACAATAAGTCCTTCTTGTTGAAGAAGTTTAAGTCTACTAGAAAGAATTTTACTACTCAAAAATGGTATCGAATCTTTAATCTCGTTAAATCAAGAAAAACCCTGACTGATAGCATACGCTATATTGATAATTCGTTTTTTGCCTAGTAGTTCAAATAACTTAAACATAGGACTTTCACCTCATGATCTTTTCTGAGACATGTTACAAACTTCTGACATACCACTTCTAGTAACTAAAAGGTAACTAAGTAGCTAGGTAGCTATTGAATACTAAGTTTACAATAGTAACTTACATCAAAGATGCAATCACATTATAAATGAAAGAAAAAATAAAGATTCGTCTATCTTTACTATACTCTCAATTAAACAAGAATGAATGACAATCTAACAACACAGTTACATCGAAGGTATGCAACCAAACAATTTGATACAGAAAAAAAGATCCCTCAAGATCAATTCAATCAACTGCTAGAATCACTCAGATTAAGTCCATCAAGCTTTTGATTACAGGGATGGTGATTTGTTGTGGTAGAATCCAAAGACCTAAGAAAGCAACTCAAACCATATTCACGAGATCAACCTCAAGTCATAGATGCATCACATCTAATTGTGCTATGTAGGACAACAAAAATGGACACTGATCGAGTCAATAAGTACTTAGAAAAAATAGCTAAAGTAAGATGAATTCCTTTTGAAAGTCTCGATGGGTTTAGAAATATGATGCTCGGTCATTTGGAAGGAAAATCTGATGAAGAAATAGCAAATCGGTTAACTAAACAGGTATATATTGCACAATGATTTTTTCTTTCTGCTTGTGCTCAGCTACACATTGATGCTTGTCCAATGGAATGATTTGATCTAAAAAAATACGACGAAATATTAGGACTAGAAAAGGATGGCCTAGCAAGTTGTGTAATTATTGCTGCTTGATATAGGCATGCCGATGATCCGTATGCATGATTACCTAAAGTAAGATTTGATCTAGATCATGTTGTTTACATCAAATAAGAGTTTCTCTCTATCCACTTTATTATATATACATTTACAACACATGTTTAAAAAGTTACTTGGAATCGGACCACAATTAGAATCTGATGGCTCTTATAGTCCATCTAAACTCGCATTAAAATTATGAACAGATGACAAAACTGATTTTGAGAAGATTACTTACACCAAGTACCAAGGTAAGAGGTCAAAGATTCTCGTTATCTTTACAGAACAAAAAAACATGACCATGAAAAATGGCAAAATGTTCTCTACTGGTAATCATCCCGTAGAAGCTTTACTGCCCATGCTACATCTCCAAAATGCTGGGTTTGATTTTCAAGTCGTAACACCTACAGGGAAACCAGTAGTCTTTGAAATGTGGGCATTCCCGACAAAAGACGAACATATAAATTGAATCTATGAGGAACACAAGGCTAGTTTTGCTAAGCCTAAATGACTTCAAGACTTTATTGATAATTCGCTATCTGATTCGGACTCATATGCCGCGGTATTTGTCCCTGGAGGGCATGGATCTATGTTGGGTATACCCACAGACAAGAATGTTGGAAAAATTCTTCACTGGGCACACAAAAACAATTTATTTACTATCACTCTCTGTCATTGACCAGGCTCACTGCTCTCAACGACACTAGACAATCAAAAATTTCTCTACGAGTGATACAAAATGGCTGTATTTCCCGATGCAATAGATAAAAAGACTCCCCTGATTGGTTATTTGCCAGGGCATATGCCATGGGGGTTAAGCAAAAGATTGAAAAAGTTAGGAGCTGTTATCGTAAACACCAAATCAGACAAAACTGTTTGTTTAGATAGAAGACTTATTACTGGAGCAAGTCCTTTAGCTTCAAATGAGCTAGGGAAGTTAGCTGCAAAAACATTGCTAAATAAGATACAATAAAATATTTTAATAATACTAAATCAATTTTACATGACTGATAAAAAATCATTAACCAAAATAAATTTATATGACAAGCTAAATGCAGCTTTTGTGAGTCTCATCACTCCAGAAATGTCAGAATTGAATAAGGCAAGGAAACAAAATGTTTATTCAAAAAAAGCTACTTTAGAAAAACCATATGAGATTCCATTAAAGTTTATCGATATAGATGGCGTTAAAATAAGAATGGCTAGATCAATTATCAACACTCAGCAGAAAGAAACAATAATTCTCCTCTCTGCCTTCCCACATAGTATTGTAGCCTATTCTCCAATCTGGGAAGAATTAAAGAAAGAATACAATTTGTATGCCTATGATCTGCCATGATTCGGTGCTAGTGAAACAAAAAGTGAGTATATGTCATTTCGTTTTCAAGGTGAATTCCTGCATTCATTTTTGAATCATTTTGAAATCAAAAATGTACATATAGTCGCTCCAGATGTGGGTATGCCAAGTGCCTTATCTTATATTATAAATCATGACCATAAGGTTAAATCGTTACTGATTGGTGATGGTCCTGCAGCTCTTCCAATCGTTGAATCAAGCATAATTAAAAAAATGGTGCACTCGAGTTTTTGGCGTTTCATGTTTTTAGTTGCAGGTAGCGGTGCCTTAGTAGAATCAGCAAAGAACCTCTGTAATGTGAAATATGTACCAAATAAATATGAGCTATCAGATTATAAAAAATCCTATTCTGGCAAAGTAGCCAACTGTATGAAATGGTTCAAAAAATATCCAAAAGCATTGAAAGAAATTAATAAGAATTTGCAGAACATCGACATACCTACTAAAATATTTTGGTGAGATCATGAATGAATTCTACCGATAGAAAATGTTTTTACTCTGGAGGCCAAAATGCCTAACAGTGAAGTTGAGGTATTTGAAAATTGTGGACATTTTGTCTACCAAGATGACTATCATAGATTTACCAAGATGATACAATCTTGGGTCGAGAAGCATGCGTAAAAATTTAGTAATTATTATCTTAGTTCATATCCTGACCTTGTTAGATAGAACTTACTTGGCTAATATCTTGTAACTACTCCCCTCTGCATAATGTACATATACAATAGTCTTATGAGGATCTAAAGTCTATATAGCAACTTCTACTTATTACTGAGATTATATTACTCTCAAATAAAAAAAATCCATCTCATTCTCATAGAAGGTACAAAGACCCACAATCAGCTCTAGCCTAGAACTAGAGGTATGACTATAGATAGTGTTCAAAATGCTCTTTTGAGAGTCCATGTAAAGCAACTTACATTAACAACAACACAAAAATTGACATTACAATAAAAGTATGTAGAATATTTCCACCATGAACACTACCTTCACCTTCGAAAACCCTAAATGTACCTATTGCCATAAGTATTTTCACCATTTCGAAAATGCAATAGATCATGGGCATGGATTTTTCGTGGAGACAGCTGATGGAAGGAAATACTTTCAGAAATTCAGCTCTGCAGAAATGTCATTTACGATGATGTCTACGGAGACAGGAGACATAGGACAACTAGATGATCATGCTATGGAAAAGCTATACCAACTCATCGATGAATGGAAGACAGTGAGGATAATGTGAGATGAACAGATCGAAGAGTTTGTCTGACACAGAGATCGATGTACTATCGAACCTGATCCACTCTATGGTATACGTATCAAACTACTGACACCATCCAAGTTTGTCAGCAAGGTACCAAGCAACTCTATCAATCATATATTACTAGAAATACTCTCTGCCAAAGAAGTTCACGAAAATCATGTGGAATAGATCTCTTCCAGAGAGTCACCTATTTTTTCAAAACAAAAAACTGATACGCCAATACAGTAAGAAATACTAGCCCTACTGCATAGGGTAGCAGGATAAAGATATCATTGATCATCACCCCATAGATAGTTCACAAGACATAGGTAACATATCACAAAACAAAGAGTTCTTTGCTTCGTCAGAACCTTTTGTCTGTATGATTCTTTTTTATTTGTGTCCCAAATCAAATCACCACATACAAAAATCGAAGCGTCATCATAGCGCTTCCTATGTATCAGACTATCGTTTCATTCATATGCTATCAACAAAAAACAATAAAGAAACATAAATTAACTACTTATGGTAGACATTGAACAGCAAAGCAATAAAATACTTGATATGATTTAACTTCATAAGGTCAATACAATGAACTGAATAGCAAATTATGTCGACAAAAAAATAGGGTTGCTACTTTTTGTCATTTCCTTGGTACTCATCGCATCATGACTACTCATTTGTTGAGTAGCGATATACAATCTCTTCTTCATCGATCGATCAAATGCTGATGAACTAGGGAAAAACATCATCAACTCTATTAGTTTGGTCGTAGTAGCTATCGCTATTATCGATGTAGCCAAATATATGATCGAACAAGAAGTGATCGGAACAAGCCAAACTATCGAGGATGTCAGACACAAGCTACTGAAATTCTGTAGTGTCATCTTCGTAGCAATCATGCTTGAGGCACTCCTAGCTGTCTTCATAGCGACCAAGCAAGACATCTCACTACTATTATATCCATCACTACTCATCTTATCTATTTCAGCTTTTCTGATCTGATTCAGTATCACACACAACAAGCTCAAAGAAAAAAACTAAGTCTTATCAATCATTCAAATTCACCCACAATTCATTTCTTCTTCTCGCAGCAGGAACCCATGGTCCATCATACTGAGACAATGTTGGAGCTCCATATCGAGTAATTCCATAGTAAACGAGATCTTCTTGAAAAGCCACTCGTTCAGCAGTCACTTTCTCTTGGGAAGTCCATCATGAAAATCTTCTCACAGCCTTGAGTCCTCATGGTATTGTTTTGATAGTTACCCTCTCATTGTTTGGCAAAGGAAGAGAATCACTAGTCCATCATGGAGGCATGATAAACGCAGTTTCATAGACAGTGTCACTGAGTTGAGTTCTCGTCACAGGAGATGTCATAGCTATTTCAGTATTTTGAGAATTGTTTCCAAAAATAAAATCAGCCAAATTCTCAAACGAATCATCATTGGTTTGACCAAAAGGTCAGTTGTTACGAACAGTTGCGACAAGTTGATCTGGATAATCAATAACAGTAAATCATTCATACGAATCCAAAAAATCATCTATGGTCAACAGTTGTGGTCATGTATCAGAGAGACGCTCTATCATATACCCAAAGATATAACCAAAACGTTCCTCACCGATTCATCGATAGTTGTTCGCAGGTCATTGAAGCGTAATATCTTGCAAGCCAAGAATCAGCTTGTCACGCACACCCTCTCCTCTCTCTTCTATCAGATCTTCATACACTTCTACCTTTGTTTCAAGAAAATCAACCAAGGCACTAGATGGTGTATAGGCTGTTGCAATTCCGGTCAGCAACACAAGTAAACAAACACTCAAGATATATTTCATAGACAAAAAGGAATAATAAAAGCTCTAAATTCTCTTCCAGATACTACACTCTACCGGTCAGTTCATAATACTCTTGGGTTTTCGACTCACCTCTTTGGTAAACGGTAGCTCCAAACTATCGCGTATCATCCTCCACTTCCCCTGCATCAGTTTCCATCCACTGATCACTCATCACCTGGTGTCTTCACCAGAGATCAAGGTCAGAAGCTTCTTGTGTATAGCAAAAACAGCATCTTCTTGATCATGATCTAGTCTCATTCCATACGGGGGATTAGAACAAATCACTCACAGATGATTTTTTACGTCGTGTACATTTTTGATCTCAAAGTGCACATAGTCTGCCACTCAGGCGCGTACTGCATTGCTATTTGCTCTATCTACCATATGTGCATCATTGTCTGATCATGTGATACTATACTTGGATGCATCTCCGTCATACATCTTATCCAACGCTTCTGATCTTACTGCCTTGAGATGAGTAGCATCATACCAGTCAAACAACTCAAAAGCAAAGGTCCTATGCATTCCTGGTGCTTTGTTCAATGCGATCATCGCTGCTTCGATACAGATAGTACCAGAACCACAACACGGATCCAACAATGCTTCTTTCCAACGTCGACCTATCGTATAGAGTAAGCATACCGCTAAGTTTTCTTTCAATGGAGCATCTCCTATCTCATGACGGTAGCCACGCTTCCAGAGTTGCTCTCCACTTGTATTAAGTAGTATTTGTACCAGTCATCATTTCACTACTACATGTACTTGTAGTGGTTCTATATTCGAATCTTCTTGCCACTTCTCTCACTCAGTTACGAGGCTTTTCATAATTGCCTTCATTCATAATGATTGCAATGTACGAGGAGAGTTGAATCATTCTCCTGAAGCCTGAGCAGTAACCACTACAGCTTGACCATCAGTCACATACGACTTCCAGTCTATCTTTTCTACTAATCAAAAATATGCGTCCAGATTGACACAATTTCCTATCCCTAGCTCGAGAAAAACAGTATTGGCTACTCTACTCCATACATTAAGATGAGCAATCGAGCTCTCTTTTTCAGTTTCCAATGACAACCAACCCGTCTGACTTTCAGTCACGTCATATCACAGACGGATTACTTCTTTTTTGAGAAACTGACCACATCAACGTGGACAGGTCAGTACTAATTTCATGAATAGTGTATAGGGTAAAATAACTATGGTAAGTGGTGTCTTATAAGGTGAACCCTATTTTTTGATACACATCTTTTACTTTTTTCTCAGCGATAATATTTGCTTTTTCTGCATTCTCTGTCAGTAGTTTTCTCACATAATCATCATCCAATGCTGCAAATTTTGATTGGATTGGAGACATAAATGCGACTAGTTTCTCATAGAGGTAATCTTTTGCTCGTTTGAATGATAGTCATCCAGCCAAGTATTTGTCTCTTAGCATTGCGTCTTCTTCCTCAGTGATGATCAGCTTGGTGATACCATAAACATTACATTCATCAGGGTTCTTTGGTTCGTCGATACCCAACATTGATGTTGGTATTTTTTTTACTTTTTTCAGCAGCGTGTTCTCATCATCGAGAAACGACAGCACATTGTTGTATGACTTAGACATCTTACGACCATCTGTTCCGATGATTGTCTGCACTTCTTTTCTGACAAACAACTCAGGTACCACAAAAGTCTCTCCAAACATCTTATTAAACTTCTGTGCTATATCCCTCGCGAACTCTACATGTTGTATCTGATCCTTACCTACTGGGACATGGGTAGCATCGTACATGATGATATCTATAGCCATGAGTATAGGATAACAAAACGTACCTACAGAAAGATCGGTAGCAGTTCACTTAGCTACTGCATCTTTGTAGACATGCATACGTTCCATGAATCCCATATGCGTTAGGCATTGAAGCACTCGTGTTAGTTGGGCATGTCATGCGATATATGATTGATCATAAATCATAAAACGATCAGGATCTGCACCCATAGCCAAGTACATCTTCATCCCATTCAAGATATTTGTTCTCAATCTATCTGGATCATGCAATGTAGTGAATGCGTGCATAGATGGGATAAACAGATATATTTCAGAATCTGGATGCTTTGCTCACAGATCTATGATTGGTTTGATTGCACCAAAATAATTTCCTACATGAATATCTCCTGTTGGCTTAATTCCTGTTAGTATTCTTTTCATCGATAGTTGCTAGTGTATAAAGTAGTCTGTGGGAGTTTATTCTACATCTTATGAAACAATTGTCAAAAGCAAGAAATTTACAGCAATTGACAACATCAGCAAATTACATATCCTCATCAAGATTTATATACACTCTAACTCATGAAAAAAGTTAGCATCCTAGTAGCATGTATTCTAGCAGCTTTTCCTACACTAGCACTTGCTCAAACAATTATTGTTGATCCTGAAACATATGAGATCAGAATCATCGATGATAACTCTGAACCAAGCATCCAGGAAGCACCTGTTGAAGAAGTAGTCAATCCAATAGAAGAAGTAGAGTTTGTACCACCAGTAGACACTACAGCAAACCAGGTAAATACAGCAGTAACTGAAACAAGCATCAAATCACCTTCGATATCAGAATTTGAACAAGCACTTGCATGGATGTATCAGAATCAGATGACTATCTTCAACAACGCAGATAGCTACGAACCATTCAATCAACTCACCAGAGCACAATTCGCCAAGATGATCAACCGTTTTTCACTAGTTGCGTGATACAACCGTAATACTGTCAACGACAGATGTGATTTCGTAGATCTGGGAGATGCAGATCCGACATTAGAACCGCACATCATAGAGACGTGTAAGGTAGGAATATTCAAAGGATATGAAGACTATACATTCAGACCCAACAAAAAATTAACCAAAGCTGAAGCACTGACTGTTATCTTGAGAATATACAACGGTAATCGTCTTGATGAAAGCACCAATCCTCGACGACAAGCTTACTATGATCAAGCCAAGAGCCTAGGGATCACCAGTGAACAAAACCCTGACAATGTAGAACAAGTCATCAATAGATACTTGATAGCACTCTACATGTACAGATTACATCAAAAAATGGATACATCATCAGCTCCAGTAGTCGTAGAACAAGAAAGCTCATCGATCATCTCAACCGTAGTAGATGAATACCCTGCTATCGTCAAAATCACCAAAAGATGAGATCAGATTATCAAAATAATGATCACTTCAGAAACACAAAACATCACACTAGACTATGACGACATCACCGATTCATTTGTCCAACAATAGTCTCTCAATCAACCTACTATGATCCAACAAGATATCTTTGAACAACAGACAAACAATCACTGACATCGTCCTACAGACTTTGCAACTTTTGTGGGTCAAGAACATATCAAAAAAGTCCTCCAGACTGCTATCATTAGTGCTCAAAAAAATGAACACACACTCGGACATATCCTCTTCGCATGACCAAGTGGATATGGAAAAACAACGCTAGCAGAACTACTCAGTCAACAACTAGGGAAAAACTTCTTTCAAGTAACAGCGTATGCAATTACCAAACCAGCTGAGATCATCTCTTTGTTACAAAAATTACAAAAAGACGACATTCTTTTTATTGATGAAATTCATAGGATCCCTAGCAAGCTAGAAGAGATACTCTACATCGCTATGGAAGATCATCGTATAGACATGATACTCCCCGATGGAACCAATCTTTCTCTCCCTCTCCAACAATTCACTCTCGTTGGTGCTACTACCCAACCAGAGAAACTTACCAGCCCACTCAAAAACAGATTCGTATACAACTTTTCTTTCATGCCGTATACGCAACCAGAAAAAGAAAACATCATCCAACACTACCTGGCATACAACAATATCGAATGCTCAGATACATGACTGGTCGGAGACATCTCACAAAAAGTTGAGTCAGTACCAAGACAAATCAAAAACCTCTGCACACAACTCAGAGATTTTCTACTGAGCATAAATGATGGCGCAAAAAAACTCACACAATCATCACGAACAGGATTTGTCAATCGACTAGAGTTAGAAGATGGATGAATTTCTCATATCCACAAAGAATACCTCAAAATCCTTGAAGGCACTTCATGACCAGTATGACTCAAAACAATCTCTATACAATTATGAATGAATGAAAAAGCAGTGGAAGACGATGTCGAACCACTACTTTTCAAAACAGGTAAGATAGAGAAAACTTCTAGAGGAAGAGTTCTCAAAAAAAATTAGAACGGTAGATCATCGTCTACTTCGTCGCTAGTTGCTGGTGCAGCAGCTGTTCCTCCATCAGTAACAACATCCATTCTCCAAGCACTAACACTGTTATACCATTTTCCGTTATACTCTCTTGCTCTCGTGTTCAATCATAGTTTCACAACATCACCTACGGAGATGTTTGCAAGTAGTTCAACTTTATCACGTCGGAAATCTACTGTGATAGATGCTGGATACTCTCTGTCTGTTACTTCTTCAAGTACAACAGTTTGCTTAGGTGTAGCGTTTTCTCCAATTGTTTCTACATCCAAGATGTGTGTAATTTTTCCTTCAAATTGCATTCGGCCTAGTTACTAGTAAAAGTATTCGCAATAGTGCGATATTCCTAACATATATACTTATATCGAACACAATCAACACAAAAAAAGAAAAACACTACTGCATCTCCCTGTGAGGAAAAGCACTAGTGTTTTTATAGTACAGAGAAACTATCTGAGTTCCTGTGCACATTGCATAGCACTTTCTTCAGAAACAGTCTTCAGTTCTTCTATACTCATTGATTGTATATCATCAAAACGTGGATACGCATCGAGCATAAACGCGAGAGCACATCCACAATAGCTAGTCTTCTGAGTAATAGTCAGTCAGAGGTTTCCTGGTATCGATGAAACACAGGTATCCACTACGGCATCTTTTTCTTCTTGTGGTCGATCATCCGCTATTTTCTTCGTGTCCTCTACAGGCAACATTGCTCACTCCTCACTGCCATCATTGACGATAACACCTTGCGCTGCTCATTCTACCAAGTCTACATTGATACTGATCAGATTATAATCTTTCCCTTCTTTGAGTGTGGTGTAGGTGACATCATAATCTGCTCAATACTCTTCTACGTATACTGTACCATTATATGTTTTAGTCTTCATACCGTTTTCTACCTTAGCAGCTATACCTGTCCATTTCACATCTCCCATAGAGAGAGCACTTTTACCCATCATAGTAGTAAAATCTTCAAGTGAAATACTATCTTTGAAGAGTTGGCTCGTTGCATCATATGCATCAGCAAAATTCTCTGCCTGGATATTATCTACAAAGAGATTAGCTTCTGCTTTGAGTTGTTTATTGTTTGAAAACAATCATGTCACTAATCAGATAATAACAAAAAACAGGATCAAACACAAAAATGCAATTCACAATCATTTCAAAATTCTACCCATGTATACACGTAAAGTAATAAAATTAGATATACTCAATATAACTCGAATCACATTTTTTGCAAATTTTGTCTTATTTCTCTTTGTTCACGAATGGTCAGACAAACTCAACCCATACAATAATCAGGAACGCGATAGTCAAAAACGTATCAGCTAAATTAAAAACGGGTCGCACATGAAAATCAACAAAATCTCTGACTCATGAGTAGATCAACCTATCCAACAAGTTACCTATCGCTCATGAAACAAAAAGAATTAGTCACCACTTCATAGGTGTATAATACTTCGCGGCAAGATCATAAGATCTATACTTATCTCACACAAGAAACCAGAGAATAAACACAATCAAAACAATACTCAGCGCTATCACTATCCATTGTGGAAGTGGAAGAGACCAAGCTATACCCGTATTGATCAATGGTGTCATAAGTCGTGTAGACTCCAGCAACTGCAGATCAAAAAACAGGTACTTCGTCACCTGATCACATACTACAAGGAGTACAATCCAAAAAAACTTCATAGATATGTTTTTTATAAATGAGAATACTTTTATACACCTACTCTGTAGAACACCTCTTTCTCTACCAGCTCTCTCTTCGTTCATCGCTTGAGTGCACTGATTTGTTTAATCACATCTACCTTATCATCATTGTTGATATGATCAATAATATAGGGGTTGGCATTCTTTAGGGTAAATGGCTTGGATGGTTGTGTATCAACAGAAAGTCTGGTCACTCCCATAAATCTATCCATATTCACCAAGTCAGATTTTCCAAATTCTGGTTCAAAATTCTTCTCTAAGAATTCTGCATCTTCAGGTCATACTTTCAATACCAGCATACTTCCCACATTACCAAAAATAGGCTTACTCAAATCTACATTACCACCTAATCATGCTGATTTCAGTTGCTCAATATACTGATGGGCAATATTTAATCCCAAACGGTATTTACGCGCCTCGGACAAAATACTTTCAAAAGATTTAGAAACATAGTTTTGAAATTCATCCACATACAAAAAGAATGGAACTCTATCCTCTTCTTTGATCGCTGCTCTCTTCAGTGCTGCAAGCTTAATCTGGATCGAAAACATTCTACCTATCAGCTGTGAATTTATCTCTCCAGTCAATCATTTACTCAAGTTACACAGGATAATCTTCTTGCTTTGCATAGCATCCCAAAAACTGAACCCTGACTTAGGTTGTCCAATTACATTACGCACATAGACTCATGTCGTAAATGGTCCAAACTTAGCTTGGAGGAAAGGGATAATCTCCTTCTTCTCTCTATCTCACATCGCCCTATATGTTTTGTTCCACCATGATGCTATCACAGGGTTTTTCAGATGCTTAAGCTTTGTCTCCAAAAATGCATCATCAGTAAATAGTCTCATGATTTCAGGGAAGGTTCAACCATCTGGTTGTTCCATCAACAAAAATGAAGCATTACGGAAATAATCCTGTATACGAGGTCCAAAAATCTCATGACCATACATATTCACAAACATCTCCACAATATCATTGGTGATAATATCTCTATCATCATCATTGTCTGCCTCAAACACATTGAATCCTATCGGATATTCTGTATTCGCAAAATCAAAATAGATCAAATCATCAATGCGCTCCTTGGGTAGATGATGAAGCAGATGTTCACACAAGTCTCCATGCGGATCTATCAAACAAAATCCATTACCCATCTTCAAATCTTGCATAGCCATGGTCAGCATGGCAGTAGACTTACCTGTACCAGTCTGTCCTATAGTATAGAAATGTCTAAATCTATCCTTATGTTTCAAATACACTGGTTTCCTAATTCCTCCATACACATTCTCTCCAAGATAGATTCACTCTGAAGGTAGGTTATCTGGAGCAGGAACTATCTTAAATTTTTGTCGTTTGATACGTGGATTACGATTGAATCTTCGATGGGGAAAATGATACAATGAAGAAAGTTCTTTGATACTGAGAATCATCTCTCCTTCTCACTTCCAAAAACGTTTTCGTGAACCACCGAATCATACAGCCAATCTTCTGACAAAGTTTCTAGAAAATTCTACAATATCTTTTTCGGCATTGTTCATACCCAACGAGTTTGATCAGACATAACTATACTGTGTCAGTGTCTTAGAGAGATCTGTAAGTACTCTCTTTGGTCTATTTTCTATCGGAGAAGTTACTAGTGATCTCATACGTACCTCAAACAACTCTTCTTCTACTTTTTGTTCAATAGCTCAAGTCCTTTGTCCATGAACAATAGACTTCTTATCAGATCATCAATCTTCGTCTTTTGTTTTCCCAGAAACGAAAAATTTTCGTAAAGATCACAGACTCCATCCAGATTTACCATCTTTGATTTTTTCTGCCACACTCACGAACCTCTCGTATCTTTTTCATGACAAAGGACTTACCAATAATTGTAGTGAAAGTTTTTCATCTCTGCTCAATCTTGAGCAAGCAGACAAGATACTATCCATAGGATCAGCCTCAAAAGAGTCATAGTTTTTGAGAGGAAAGACATCCTTTTTATTTAATTTGAACCATCATCCTGACATATATTTTCCTGCCTCAAGCATCTTGGGCATATCAATAGTTTCTATGACAGCACCTGGGTAGAACGATCCTATGAGTTGTTCTATCGTCATCTTGTATCTCAAGGGAACACCTAGTACATACTTGATCAACTCATTCTCTACGATCAGTTCCATGCTAATATAGTCAGCACCTAGTCGACGAGCTTTTCGAGTATCATCAATCAATGCTCAAAAATTTTTGTAGATCTGACTCATCACCTCGATGTTCTGTTTCATACTTTGGATATTGTCATCTGCTGCTATATCTCATTGTTTTGAAGTACCACTATGTGGTATCTTGATCAAAAGGAATTGCATATCTTGTCATTGTGTCTTTCTTCGACCAGTACGAAATGTGAGTAGCAAAAATCTAGCTGCAACAAAAGCAACAGCACAGATCAAAAGCAAAGCAATAACTATTAGAACAATTGAATCCATAGTTGAGGAAAAAAACTCACAATAAGAAGTTAGCAAACATATGTATACTAACTACACAAGTATATCCCAAAAGAGACTGAAATCCATTCATGAGGCATACTACGCATGAGAAAGCACACCACAAACAAGAAAATTTGATATAACAGGCATCAATACAGGGATTATTGATATACTTTTCATACTACATCAATATCTCTCTCGGTTTAGCTCAGTCTTGAGGTCACACAACTCCTCTCTCTTCCAACATATCCATAAGTCTGGCAGCACGTGCAAATCCAACATTTAGTGTACGTTGTAACATAGTTGCTGATGCTTTTCATCTTTTTTGGATAACCATGATGGCTTCTTCTACCAAGTCTTCATCAGTTCATCATCATTTGCTACCTGATCAGGTAGCTAGTGACACATGTTTTTGTCATGCCAACACAGACATCAACTCAGGATGATAAATATCCTCCTCTGTCAGGTCTTTCATATATTTAGCCTTGAGTGACTCTACGACACGTTCTATCTCTGGGGTATCAACAAACGGAGCCTGCATCCTAACAGGATACTTAGTAGATGAGTCGATATATAAAAAGTCTCCTCTTCATACTAACTCCTCTGCTCATTTCACACCCAAGATAGTTCTACTATCAATTTGAGATACAACACCAAATGCAATTCTCGTAGGCATATTAGCCTTAATCAATCACGTGATCACATTAACCGATGGCCTCTGTGTTGCTACGATAAGATGTATTCAGACAGCACGAGCTTTTTGAGCTATACGTGTGATACATGTTTCTACATCTTTTTTGTTTCCTGACATCATCAAATCAGCCAACTCGTCTATTACAATAACAATACGATACAGCTGATCATTCTTATTCTTATTGTTATATTCAACCAAGTTCTTTACTCTATTTGTTTTGAGTAGTTTATATCTTACTTCCATCTCTTCTACAGCCCACTTGAGTAGACGCAAAGCCTTATCAGGCTGTGTCACAATAGGAGCTAAGAGATAGGGAAGACCTGAGTAGAGTTCCATTTCCACCTGTTTGGGATCTACCATAAGAAACTTTAGCTCAGATGGTGTATTCTGATACATAAGTGACAAGACAAAGTCATTCACTCCAACAGATTTACCTGAACCTGTTGCTCCAGCTATCAAAAGATGGGGCATTTTTTCCAATGATTTCACTACACTAGAACCATCAATTGCCTTACCCATAGACAGGTTTGTCAAATTCTTTTTCATTGAAGAAAGGAACTCTGAAGACTGTAGCATATCACCTAGATGTACCATTTGTGGTTGTGGATTTGGCAGCTGAATACCGATACAATCAGTACCTGGCACAGGAGATATGATACGTAATGCTTTAGATTTCAATGCAAGAGAGACGTCATTCTTCAGATTCTCGATCGCTGACACTTTTATCCCAGCTTCCGGTCTTACTCTGATTTGTACAATAGACGGTCAAATATCAAATCCCTCTATACTAATAGGAACATTGAATTCCAAAAGTTTTTGTTGGAGATTTTTTGCTTTTTCTACCAAGTAAGAACCATCAACATCACTCTGGTGTGAAGCACCGCTATCGAGTATTGATGCTGGAAACGTAGGTTTTTCCTTAGGAAAATCAATTTTTAATAACTCCTTCTTTTCCTCTACTTGTTTCATCTTATTATCAACACGTGATTTTACCACTTGTTTCAACAATTTCTTTTCCTGAGAACTAGATCATGAACCATTAGATCAGAAAAGTGATCACATCAATGATCATTGTTTATCTACCTTCTTTGCAGTTGATGCAAGTGATCCATTCTTAATAGGTCTAGAAGATGATCTTGAGCTTTTGGTCTTCGTGATTTTCAGTGGTTTATCTTGGGGTACGCTCAACTTAAGTGATGGCACAGGGATACGAAGCATATATCGTAACCATCAAACAAAAATCAATGAAAAAAGCACTATCATTGCCTTACTAGCCTGAACTGATCATCAAAATAGTTGATCTAACAGGTAAATCAATGGCCAAGAAAAATATCAACCAAATTGTTGATACAGAAGACTACCTGATTCCAACAAAGGGAAATTTAATACTCATGAGATGAGCATAATAGCCCAGAAAAATCACTTTATTATAGATCTCATTCTTTCTCCATTGAACCAGATGACCAGCCCAGCCAAGATACACAACATGAAGAAAATATTCACTCCAAAGTCACCAACCAAGAAACTTGCGTAACTCTGAAAAAATTGCATCAAAGGTGATTCAGGAGCGAAGCTCATAGCAAAAAAATAGAATCAACCCAATGCGACCAATATAACACTTACCCTATGCTTATCCAAAACTAGCTGTGCTTGACGCGACCTAGTTCTTCTTCTCGTTGTTTTTCTTCTCGCCACAATCATTAATCATAAGATAAAGTACTTTTTTTCAATGCAAAAAATACATGTAACTATATTACATGGTAACAATCACAGCAGATCAGTCAAACAAACCCAGCATGTAGCGCCGATTAAGAGCTTGACAAAAAAGAGATATTACAAGTGATATCTCAATTCTTAGATATAATTTACGAGCAAAGAGATTACTGAAGAAAGTGCTCAGCTTCCAATGCTGCCATACATCATGTTCCAGCTGATGTTATCGCTTGTCTATATTTCTTATCTTGCACATCTCATCAAGCATATACTCATGGCATAGCTGTTTCAGTACCAAAAGAAAAGGTCTGAGCAGTTCAAGCTTTTACCAAAAGATATCATGCATCATCAAGAGCCAGTTGATTTTCTAGAAAACCAGTGTTTGGCTTATGTCAGATAGCATAAAACAATCATCATGCAGTCAATTCAGATGTCTCTTGTGTACTATTATTGATGATATTCATTCCCGTCATAACATCACCATCTCATACAATTTCCACTCATTCTGTATTCCACAATATCTCAATTTTAGGATTATCAAACACTCTTTGTTGCATAACTTTTGAGGCACGCAACACATCACGTCTTACCAACATCGTCACCTTTGATGCAAATTTAGTAAGAAAATTTGCTTCTTCACAAGCGCTATCTCATCAACCAATCACGATCAATTCTTTGTCACGAAAGATAGGAAGTGCTCCATCACAAACAGCACAAGCACTAATACCACGCTGCCAATATTTCTCTTCTCATGGCAATCACAAACGCTTTGCTGTAGCTCCCGTCGCTATCACAATAGTCTCCGCTGTATATGTGTCTTTTCAAACAAATACTTTATGAGGTGTCACACGAGGGTCCTGAGAGAATTCTACTCTATCAACTGTCTTTGTGATTATTTCGCAACCAGAATTTAGCGACTGCTCTCTCATATTCATCATAAGCTCTGGACCAGTAATTCAGGTAGGAAATCATGGATAGTTCTCTACTTCTGTTGTGGTAGTAAGCTGTCATCATGCAGCTACTCATCATGCCATTCGTCATTCAAACATCAATGGTTCAAGCATTGCTCTACCAGCATAAATTGCAGCTGTATGACCAGCAGGTCACGATCAGATAATAATCATTTTTCTCGTATCACTCATAATATATTACACAAAGAAATAATAAACGGATATTTCCTATAATACGGGTGAGGAAGAAAAATGCAAGTTATTTCTTATCAAGATACATACAGTCACCAAAACTATAAAACCTATAACGTTCTTCTATTGCGTGCTGATAGACAGACATCAACCTTTCTGATCATCAAAGAATCGTTGAAACCAGCAACAATAGAGAGGTTTTGGGCAAGTGGAAATTGGTCAATAGCCCGCCTATGATGTGTAATGCAAATCAAGGATAGACAAAAAGCTGTGTATGAAACAGAATCTTATGCTCCTCTATTCTTACATTACTAACAAAACCATGCGTATCCTCTTTGGTGTATGACTGTATCCAGTCTCACACTCATCAATGCATATCGGCCAAGGGTAGATAAGGGAGAGTTTCCAACACCCTACACACAGTAGTTCATACTGCCACTATTTTTTTATGATTCTTTTTTCGCAAACCCAATTGTTTCAAAAATCAGCTAGAGATACTCACTGATTCACGATGAAGCACATGATCTCTCACGTCTCATTTATACAAGGGCTTAAATGTTCCCAAACCTACATGGAGTGTCACAAAAGCATAT
>JAHDGZ010000011.1:28116-37581 GCA_020631605.1 bacterium | reverse complement strand
AAACAAAAACTCGCTGAGAAATATCATTTCGTGGAGAAATACTACTACCCAAGAGTAGATTGGAGCGCATTAATCAGGAAAGAAAAGACACAGGAGCCAATCAGTTTGCAAATACTCGCAATATAGCTGCATGAACTATTAAATTATTGGATCCAAACATCGTCAAAAAACGTGGACTCGTCTGTTATGTCTTTGACATTCTTTGATCAGAAAATTCTCAACCCTATGCAACACATAAAGAACTGCATACCTATCTGCATGATGCTGGATTTCTGGTACATGGACGACTTAAAACGGCTGATTCTATTGATGCAGTAATAGATATCTGCTTAGACTCTCAAACAAAAGAAACATTAGAAGCAGAAGATATCGATTTTGATGGATTGGTAATCAAGATTAATCAATTAGGATTACGTCCAACACTAGGAGAGACTGATCACCATCCACGTTGGGCGATGGCGTACAAATTTCCAGCTAAACAGGTAACTACTATTATAGAAAACATACATTGGCAAGTAGGTCGCACAGGAGTCATAACACCAGTAGCGCACCTTACACCAATTGAATTGAGCTGAGTAACTATTTCCAGAGCTAGTCTTCACAACTTAGACTTTATACATAGCAAAGATATTAGACGCTGAGATAGTGTCTCTATCCAGAGATCTGGGGAAGTTATCCCCTATGTTGTAAGCGTAGATACGACAAAACGTAGCACCACAGCAAAAAAAGTAGCGGAACCTGACTCTTGCCCTTCTTGTAACACAAAAACACAATTACTCACAGATAGTTGATCTACACAAGTACTCTGTCCTAGCTGACACTCTTGTCCTGCGCAACTAACAGAGGCTCTTAAGCACTTTGTGAGTAAGCAAGCTATGAATATCGATTGAATGGGTGAGAAGTACATAGAGATGTTAGTTGAACAGTGACTTTTGAAATCGTTTGATGATATCTATGAGATACATAAGCATCAAAGAACCTTACTTACTCGACCATGATTTTCACATAAGAGAGTAGAGGAGTTAGTCAAACAAATAGAAGCTTCAAAGCAAAATCCACTACATCGTTTACTCAATGGATTATGATTACCAGGCATCGGTAAAAAAATGGCCAAAGAAGTAGCACAAGCTATACAAAAATCACATACAGAAATCAGCGCGAAGATATTGTTAGATTATTTTCAAGATAGTGAAAAATTATGAGCAATTTATGGTATCGGCCAAACCATCATTGAGGAACTCTCTATATGGTCAAAACTAACTAGCAACAGAGAAACACTCAATAAATTGGCAGAACATGGTGTTCTATCATGATCCCAACACAAACAAGTATCACAAAAGAGCACACTTACATGACTACACTTTGGGATTACCTGAAGTTTTTCCATAAGTCGCCCGAGTATTATAGAGGAATTAGAAAAACTATGAGCTATCCATGATAGTAGCCCAAACAAAAAAACAACATTCATGTTAGTCGGCGAAAAGCCTGGCTCAAAGGCTCAAAAAGCAGCTGCTCTAGGAATAGAAATAATCACATCACTAAATGACTTACAAAAAAGACATCCAAAGCGAGAAATACCTCAAAGCAACAATACAAAAAATAGTACACCACAAATGCAGAGCCTCTTTTAGACTAACTTCCTTACTTCGTCTAAAGTAGTAAGTCATAAAACAACTTTCTCTATTCAATCTTCTATCATAGTAACAAATCAATATTTCCTAATATGTTCAAACATCTCATCATAAGGTTTCTCATCAATAATCATATTTCTCAGTCAATCATCTATAGAAAGTAGTTCAAACACACCTTGTCTTCATTTGTATCATGTAGAATTACACTTATCACACCCTACAGCTTGTGGAAGCGTACCATCCCAAGGGACAGAGGCTTTCATTGAACTCAAATACATGGTCATCTCCTTATTCTCTTGCGCAGTAGCAACTGCTCTTGTAGTACAATGAGGACAGAGTTTTCTAATAAGTCTCTGAGCACAAATAAGTTGCAGAGCAGGAGCGAGCAAATAGGTTTTGACTCACATACTAATCAGTCTTGAAAGAGTCTCCAGTGCACTATTGGTGTGTACAGTTGTAAAAACCAAGTGTCAAGTCAGTGCAGCATTCACAATAGTATCTGCTGTATCCAATGATCTTGTTTCTCATACAAGAATAATATCGGGATCATGCCTCAATACCGCCTTGAGTCACTGTTCATAGGTATAACCATCCTTGGCATTGATCTGTGATTGCTGTATCCCAGCAAGTTGATACTCAATCGGATCTTCTAATGTGATTATCTTAATCTCTCCTGTATTGATAGAATCTAGCATAGTATACAAAGTAGTCGTCTTACCAGATCCTGTAGGACCAGTAACAAATATCATTCAATGTTTTTTGGCTAGATATATCTCTAATTGTTTAATATGCCTTTCTGAAAAACCTAAATCAACAAAACTATCTAGGGATTGTGCTGATTCTAGATATCTCATCACCACACCATCATGATAAAGACCAGGTAGAGTATTCACTCTCACATCAACACTTTCCGTAGCTCCATGAACAGAGGTATTAAACTGAAATCTACCATCCTGTGGTATTTTACTAATATTCATTTTTATACCTGACAAGAACTTTATCTTTGCAAGATACTGTTCATACTCAGCATGGGAGAATCACACAACACTATGTAAGATACCATCTACTCTCACTTTGACATACACTCAGCCTTTTTCACTCTGTAGGTGAAGATCAGAAGCTCATGCTTGAAATGCTAACCTTACAAGCTCCATAATAAAATCACTCGCCTTATAATTTTTTCTTTGCTCAAAAAGTTCTTTAATCATTCAAATCGCATCATGTCAGACAGCATGAGCTCTTTCCAACGCTTTGTTGTCTAAAGCCGATTGTTTATCATCAAGTTGTTCATACCAGTTCATCGCAGTAGCAAATCAGTCTTTTCATGTGTAGTACAATGAAAACTTATATCCTTGTTGTACCAACTCATCCGTTAGTTTCTTCAGCTTAACAGGAAAATTGTTTGTTGTTAGGAGTGAAAGTGTCTTTTTTTCAACAGCAAAAATAACAACCTGGACTTCCGCAGCACGTTCACGTGAAATAAGAGATATTTTATCTAGTGGTGGGACAAGAGACAATACGGCCTCCTGATCCAAGATAGTTGTTTCTCTGTTCATACACCGACACTACTAATAAATACTTAAGTATAACCGAAAAAGCACAAATAAACAAAAAATACCCCCATCAAGGAGGCATTTCTATGAAATATGTGGTATAACTATTTATGCAGCAACATTGTTACTACTACGAGGTCTCTTTTTGATTCTTTTACCGTTCTTGAATTTCACTCCTGAAGCATACATCTTATTCAATTCATCATCAATACCTAATATCTTTTGTAGTCATTCATGCTCTTGTAGTTTTTGTATTACCTTCTGTTCAATCTGTCTAACTCTTTCACGTGTGACATTAAACTCTTCTCCTACCTGTTCAAGAGTATATTTAGGCCCATCAATACCGTATCTCATTTTGATAATCTTCGCTTCTCTCTCATCCAGCATCTGTAAGATAGTATCTAGATTCTTAGTAAGCGATCTCTTGTCAGCAAACTGATCTGGTCTGAGCGTACTCTTATCTTCTATCAAATCTCATAGCTTGTCTCTTCAATCTTCTCCAACATCTGCGTCCAAAGAAACATTACCGAAAATAACTTCCTCAAGTTTCTTGATTTTCTTGATAGGAAATCAAAGCTTTTGTCAGATTTCTTTTGATGTTGGTTCTCTTCCAAGCGTTTGGAATAACTCTTGATATGCCTTATTATAAGAATTGATTTCATCAATCAAATGGACAGGTATTCTTACATTCTTGGTCATATCAGCTATAGCCTTAGTGATAGATTGTTTTATCCACCAGGTAGCATATGTACTAAACTTAAACTCTTTCTCAGGGTCAAATTTTTCAATAGCCTTGATAAGCCCAACATTGCCTTCTTGTATCAAATCAGAAAAACTTAATCTCGATCCAAAGAATCTCTTCGCGATAGAAATCACTAATCTTAAGTTTGATTCAATAAGTTTTTTCTTTGCTTCCTCATCTCATCTTTGAATACGTCTAGCGATCGTTCTTTCTTCTATAGCAGTCAACAATGGTATCCTACCAATATCATTGAAATATAACTTGATGAAATCTTTATATTGTTTGTCACTACTGTGATGTTTCTTGGTGTACATTTCAACTTTACCAAACTGTGACTCAGACTGAAGAGCTCTTGCCTCTGCTTGTAGAATTTCTTCAATGGTAATAATTTTGACACTTAGCTTCTCTGCTAGTTCGTAGAATTTCTCTAGCATTTTTGCCTTTGCGTCAATATCATCCAATTCACTAATGATATCTTCTTCCTCTATCTTACCTGTTTCAAATCACTTTCTCAAAAGTTTTTGAAGTGATTTACTTAGATCCTCTATATCATCTAATAATCTTTCCCATAACTGCTGCTTAAGATTTGCCATAAAACTAATGGTTATTATAAAGACAAAAAAAGACCAAATTCATTAACAGTGTCGTGAATAGGTCAGTGAGTTCAGAAACTAATCAGCTTTAATCTCTTTCATATAGCTAGTATATCGAATACTTGTATTAGTAAAGATATTAATTAATCTTAGCGATAAAGCAAGCCATTTACACCAAGAAAGCCAATGATACATTACATACAATGAACTCTACAAAAGGAAGGAGACAATAGTTACATAACAAATGCTCACTACGGCATACAAGTACACTATACCTGATCAAAAGATAAAGGAGAATACTACTTGTATCCCTACATAGACGAAAATAACAAAACCATCTATTATTATGCATTTGACTCAGATCAGCAGAAACAACGTTTCGTATGATTTTTGAAACTCTCTGGTATAGGAATCAAAACTGCGTTCAATATCGCTGGCTTAGATGAAAGCCAACTCAAAGAGATAGTAAACACGCTTGACATAAAAGCACTGCAAGCTCTACCAGGAGTGTGACCAAAAACTGCTCGTAGAATCTTGATTGAACTGCAACAAGATTTCAGTAAGGATGCATTAAGAAAAATACAAAACACAAACACACCTCAATCAAAACAAGTAAAAAAATATCTAGTATGACTTGGATACAATGCTGAATTGGTACAAGCAACGATAGAAAAATATCCAACAAAAATCACTGCAAAAAACAGCAAGGAAGTCCTAGCAGAAATTATAAAATCACTCTAGAACATACCATAATTTTATACTGATAGAACTCACATATGTTTTGAATACTAGGTTTAAACAAAAGAAACCTAAATTATATAAAGAAACGAAATCCTCGCAAAAATATTCGTCTTGCCAACAACAAATACAAAACAAAAAAATTTCTTGAAGAAAGAGGAATTCCAGTACCACAAACATATGATCTCATAGCAGATCGTCCAACACTTTTTGATTATGATTTTTCTCACTTGCCAACAAGATTTGTTATTAAACCAAATCATGGAAGTAAAGGAAACTGAATATTACTGGTGACAAAACTAGACAAAGAAGAAAGCATAGAAGCACAAAAAAATGAGAAGAAAAAAGAATGAACCTTACTGTCACGAGGAGAAAAATGGAAGCAATGAATAGATAGGCTACTCTATAGTCAAGTAAAGTGATTTGGCCAATATCTACGTATAAAAAAAGAAGCAGTCTCTGACCGTGATCTTAAAAAGATACTCGTAGGAACTATTGATGGACAGCACACATTATGAGGAAAACCTGATCAAATTCTCATCGAAGAGATACTAACGCCTGGGGAACAGTTTGCTAAGTTTTGTGAGTTTTGATTAGCTGACATCAGAGTTATAACATTCAACTTAGTCTCCATAGCTGCTGAACTCAGGATGCCGACCCTAAAATCAGGAGGGAAAGCAAATCTAGCTCAATGAGGGATTGGTTTTTGAGTAAACATTTGTACAGGAAAGATCACAACCGTGAAATATGAAGATACCATCTATACAGATGAATTTCCTGAGGAGTTAAAACACTTTCAAAATACCACCATTCCTTATTGGGATGACATACTTCTGTATTCAAGCAATATACAATACTTTGCCAATATATGATTTCTGTGAATAGATCGAGTTATCACTCAAGATGGTCCTAAGCTATTAGAAATCAACGCAAGAGCGGGGCTAGAAATACAAAACATTGCACAACAACCCTTAGAGAAAGTAATGAAAAAAATTGCTGATCTCAAAATCAACACGCCAGGGAAATGAATTGAAATAACCAAAACTCTCTTTTCAAAAAAGAAAAACAGTATAACTCCAACATCAAAAACGATATATCTTTCTCAACAATGACAGCTCACATACACTGACTCAAAGGAGAACCAGGAAATTGAGGATGTCATCATTACCACAGACACAAACAACAAGCTTAATTACATGTCACCATTGTTAGCAAACAAATTAAAGGAAAGTACAACAGTAAGCCTAAAGTTTCCAAATGGTCTTACGATCAAAGAACCTCGTTTACGCAAATCAGATAACCTACATGGAGAGCATATTAGTTTATGAAGAAACACACTACAAAAGTTCTATATCAAACCAATACACAAAGCAAAAGTACAAACAGATATTTTTGCTAAGTCCGCAATCATTGACGAGGAACTTGACTTATTGCAAATTCTTGATCAAAAGCTACACAACATATCTAAAGGGATATCACTTTCAAAATTTCTCAAACCAACAAATTATCTAGATGAATTCGATAAATACATCACAAAAAGAGGAAAGTACAATCCACAATTCATCTATGATTTTCCAGATAGTAAACAAATTATTGGTCGAGAAACTGCACTCAAGCGTTTATGGGATGAGCATCATGAATGAACATTACTTCATTCACCTTTTGCTACGCTATTTTATGCCAAAATCCAAGAAGTTGAAAACAAAGTGTGATTAATAAAGTCGTTTAAAGCACAAGATTTTGATAAGACACAATATTATAACGAAAAATTGTATTGAAAAATTAACAAAGAACTACTTGCACTTAGTCAGAAAAAAATACAAGAGTGGGAACAACCGAGCAACACACAATTATGAAAAAGAATAGGAACACATGAGTCAATTATCAGACTCAAAGAATATCTCAAGAAAAATGATATAAGTGGTGTTAAGATACAGCAAGATCCAAGTCTTATCTCAAGAATAAGTGTGAGCGTATGAAGCAAGCCAAAAATAAAACTACTGACAAGAGCGACATTTAGAGAAACAGAGTTCAAAGCAATTTTAGCTCATGAAGTAGATACTCATCTCACAAGATTTGTAAATGGACAAAAAACATGATGGCACATACTCAGAACATGAACTGCAGGGTATTTGGCAACAGAAGAGGGACTAGCAATACAAGCTGCAGATACTGTTTATCAGAAGACTATACCTGCATTTGACAGTATAGGTAAATATAAAAACTATCTCCTCGTCTCTCAAAGTGGTTCAATGAGCTTTAGAGAATTAGCAGACTATCTCCAAGACTTACCATATTATTGATGACAACGTTCAAGAGCAACCACATTCCAGACACTAACAAAACTAAAAAGAGGAGTAATGGATACATCAAAAGCAGCATGAAGCTATTACAAAAATAAGATCTATCTCGATTGATTTACCATGATAGGTGAAAAATATGATAATAACACAGAAATTATGATAGGAAAAATATCCTTAGAAAATTTAGCACTATTTAAAAAAAATGAAGATTAATAACGTATCTGACATTAAAAAACTTAACGATGCATTGCCTTGGATAGTTGGTGTATGAGTAACTTCCTACATGAGATCGATTCCAGCATATCTCTTTAGTAAATTTAGCATACTATGCTTCAAAGAATCAACAGACAACGAGGTTCTTGGAGAATTATGTGAAATTAAGTCACTACAAAAAGAAGGACATAGCATCAAAAAAAACAATACAGTCGCAATCTTATGAAACTCTGTAAGTCAACAGTACTTACAAGAAAAAACCAAATATTTGCTCACATACAGTAACACTAAAGAACTTGAAGAGATTGCTGAACAATTAAGGCTAACAGTCTTGCATAATGCTGCAGATCTAAGATGGGAGTTTGAAAATAAAAAGACCTTCAGAGAACATCTCAAAAGTCGAGACGTTAAGCTTATTCCATGAAAAAACATATCATTGGAAGATTTTTCTCATATCACGTATGAAGAAGTTAAAAAAGATTATGGCTCTAAAATAGTACTACAACTTCCAGACATTTTGAAGTGATGATGAAAAAGTACTATTTTTATAAACAATCTCGAAGACCGGCTAGCAGCTCACAAAAAAATAATGACTGGTGAATTCAAAGGAATAAAAGTATATTCAGTCAACATCACAAAATTTATTACATGAGAAAGTAGCAGCATAACTTGCTGTAATACAAAATACTGAACGTTTTGTACAAATATTCAGAAACAGCTAATAGACATACCAGAGGCAATAAATACCACTAAATGATCCTGACTATTTTGCTGACATGATTGGAGTTCTTGTGACTACACTACTGAAGTGGAGCAACAAGCACAAGATTTGGGAAAAAAGATAGGAGAAAAGATGTCTCAAATGGGGTATAAGTGAATTTTTGGATTAGACATAATCATTGATGATGAAACTGGAGAGGTCTATCCTATTGAGTGTAACGCAAGATTCACAGGAGCCTTCCCCATGATCTCTGACATAGATCTAAGAGATTGAGTAATTCCAATGGATATATTACACATTTGTGAATTGTTGGAGATAGAATACACTATAAATAACAAAGAACTACAAAAAGATTATAGAAGAAAAAAAGAAGGTAGTCACATCATTATTTCAAACAAGAAGGAGGAAAGCATCATCTGTACAAAAGATATGAAAACAGGCATCTACCAAATTGACTGAGAACAAATCAGTTTTGTGAAGAAAGCTTCCTCATACAAGGATTTTACAGACGACAACCAATTCTTGATCATAGATGGGAATCCAAGTCTATGAAAAGTAATCTACTGATACAAAAAAGAATCTAGAATAGCTCATGTTCTCTTCCCCAAAGGAATACATAGCTTAGATATGATCAACAATTTCATACAGGGACATTTTGAGTCTGCTAGCTCATAGAACATGTACAGCTTTCGTCTTCTAGAGCAGTAAAAATGGTGCTATCTAGTGGGACTTGATCAGCATAACATTTAGAAAAAACTATACCACAAATAGGGGTGATAATATCTTCCCACTTTTGTTCTTCGATATCAAATATTTGTCCAACTACATCTCCAACATGTATCTGCTCATCTAGTTCAACTGTTAATTTGATAGCTCAGGCTTTCTCAGAGTCATACTCAAGTCTATTATGTAATACTAGTTGATTTTTTTGTTTTTGGTGAACTTTTCCTGGAATAAGTCAGTAGTGGATC
>JAHDGZ010000011.1:0-28106 GCA_020631605.1 bacterium | reverse complement strand
ATGTTTTTTATACCTTGTATTGACTGGTCATACCATTCAGTATACATTCTTTGGTCACCACCTACTTCTAGGGTTAAAACCGGCACTTGATATAAACGTTCCATTGCCGTTGCAAGCATATTCTCATGACCCACTCTTTCAAACAAAATTCTAGTATCAAAAAGTTTAGCCATCGTACGAGTAACTAAATCACATTCGAGATTTGAACATGCATGGAAACGTGGATGTGGGACTAACACACATCTCCCTCAACTATCATGAACATCTATCGCAAAATCACATTTTTTGTAAAAATGATCAGTGAGCAACTGAGCATAAAAATCAGAAAAAGTTTTATGTTCATCTAATCCAAAACATCTATTCAGGTCCTTACCATCATGTTGAACATGTCTCTTCATTGAAGAAAAGCCAGATAGATTGATGACCGGGATAATGATAAGACTTCAACTCATAGTAGACTCAGCATCTGGGTCATTTGTAAATATTTCAAGTAACCTACTAACAATCATAACACCATTTATCTCATCTCAATGCATTCATCAACTCAGGACAAATGTTGGTCCAGGTTTTTTACCAGAAAATTCATAGTAAGTAAGAGATTCATTGATTCATTCAAAAGAAAAATCCAATTTTTTTTTCTGCATCAAAAGTGGACAATTGACTAAAAAACAAATATAGTAAGATAATTATATCTAACTAGAGAGTCCTATGCAAAAAGAAAGCACTAATAACAACAAATCCTGAACTCTTGAAAGATTCCATGAAATATCTACGGACCTTACAGACATCACACGCAATATAACTATTTTCGATGATGAAAAAGTCTCTATCTGATCAATCATCAAGTATCACAAGTGAACAAACATTCCCACTTTTTTCCCTTCTCGCTATCAGGAACAAGAATGGATTCAGATTTTTGAACAAATAGATGAAAAACTAAACACAGCTATTGAAGAAATTAAAAAAATAGAAGTTGTAACAAACAATATAAAAATGGACGAACTACTAAGATCCCAAAAAAAATGAGCAATTCGTGATATACTGAAACTAAAAAAACTCAAAGAATTTGAAGCGGAGAAGTTATGATATACTATTGATCCTCAAAAAAGAATAAAACTCTATGAAGAAGGGCAAAAAATGAGTCTAAATGGTAGAGCAAGAATAATTGACCAACCTGAAGAAATGGAAAGTATTAGCAACTACTTAACAAGTCTACCAATGGACAAGTTAGATTCAAAAGAAAAAAACACATTCAATGTTTTTCTTCAAAAGTTGCCAAAATCTAGAAAAAACAACACAAAAAAAGCATTACCGACAAGAAATACAATCCCAGAAAAGCTAGAATCTGTTAGTATAGAAACTCAGCTACTTGTAATGCAGTTGTGAACACTTTTCTACCAAATCCAAGATGGTCCAGTTTCTAAAGAACTAACTGACCTATTGTTTGAAATTCATACGTGAAAGATTGAAAGAAAAGACATGCTATCCAAACTACAAGAGCATGCTGAACGAAAAGCAATAACTACCAGTCAAAGTAATATGAAAATATCAAACATATCAAAAACCATAGAAATGCCAGATGAGAAAAAAAGTGAAACGTCTGATAGAATTTGTAAGCTTCTAAACCATGAAATCACTAGACACATACTCTGACACATGAACAGAGAGAAAGGAACAAAAATAAATGTCTGAAACAACCATGTACCACTGGAGGAGTGAGTAGCAATAGTTTCCGATCTATTGAGGAAGTATACACTTGATGAGATCATACAATCAGATATACCTCCAACAGAACATCATATCGCAGTGGTTATCAGAGAAATGCACAACAAAAAAGATGCTGAAGAACTAATTAGAATTTTCTTTAAGCTTATTGGAAGGAAAGAAAACGCAGCAGGTAGAGCAAATAGAGTATCAAGATATGGACCGGATGACCTACCATGGTCATATGGAAAAGATCAGGACTACACAAAAGGTTTAAGAAAGGTCGTTGAGCAAATAAATAACTTACATAAAAATCATATTGATCTAGATGATTGGGAAGATCTCATAAGACTTGTATTTTCAACCAAATCTAGTTTTGCTGCTATCAAAACATGACAAACAAAGGAAATGTACGATCTACTAAACAAATCAGATCTTAAAAAAGAATTTTGAAGTCCAGTACTAATAGGGACGATTCTTTACAACAGACTTTCTCAATGAGAAACAAAAAAAGCAGAGATAATAAACTCATTTCATGATGTAAAACTCTCTCACACACAAAAAAGCATTATTCTAACAATGGAAAAACTTATGAGAACTGATAAACTTTGTTTGGCAGCTTAAGAAGAAAAAACAGTAAGAAAAATCTTCTCTAATTCATCTCTTTCCTCATCAAATCTTCTATCAGCCAATCGATCTCCAAATCCTGTATGACAAAACCTCACTGTCTCATCCAGTCACTTCATACGTAGGCCCAAATACCACTCCAAGTCTCCATGACGAAGCATAAAAACACCTTGGTCATATAATGCATCTATATGGGCATTGATAGAGGAGTAGACTTCTGGTTTATTTTTTTTGATAAACTCAACCAAATAACCATATGACTTTCTTCGATGACGCTTACGTCCATTAGGTAAAAGTTTTCATTTCTGGTCAAAGAAGTCTTTTCTTTGTGCATCCCACAATGGTGAAAATTGGAGCTGAAAACCAGTATCAACGATATTATCCCAATCAGCTATAAAATAAGAGTTGATACCAAATTTTGCGAGAAACTTTTTCCACGTTTTATATCATCACTTACCATTGACATTAATCACTGCAAAATTATTGATCGAAGACCATCATTTTTCTCTACGTAGATATCTCAGATAGTAGTCAAAGAAATACTCATCTGTTTCTCACTCAACCATGATGATAGTATTCACAAAAAACACCTTTGCTATATAACCAAATTTGAGCATTTGAATCAGATTTGACTCATAAGCGGTAAAATGATGAGAGGAATTGTGTACATGTGTTCACTTATCTTTTCGATGTAATCTATACACATGACTGATCGTATCCTCAGTAATCATCAGAGGGGAATGTGTAGCCATGAGAATTTGGATACTATACTGGTGAGCGATATCTTGGAGCATACGAAGCATATCTCATTGTTTCTGAGGATGCAAATGAGTTTCAGGTTCATCTAGTATCATCATTCCATTTTCCAATCCATATCCAAAGAGCGTAAAAATGATATACAAAAATGATTGCTCTCAAGAACTCAGTTCATTGATACGATAAAAGTTATCCCATTGATCAACGAAAAAAAGAATAATTCTCTCTTCTTTGACAAAAGAAACCATATCAAAACTTGTATATGTTTTGACAAAATAACGAAGCATTTCATAAAAATTACTATGATAATCAGCTTTCTGTTTTGCCAAACGAAGTTGATCTTCAATAGAGAGTCATTCAAGAATAGCCAAAGTCATGTCATGTGATTGAGACTCATGGTGTTCTAGTAATCTTTTTTTACACAAAAAAAAGCCAATAGGAGGAAGGCCATGCTTCTTAGTATCTTGAGAATACACAAGGTTATCCAATTCTTTTCAAGAAAAATGCCTGACTTTAGTATCCATTTGTTCCTCTGTAAACTCTCTAGAAGGACCTAGTGTGGCAAAATTGCCGTGTAAGGCAAAATCTTCAGGAAGAATAATTCATTCAGCTTCTCACAATGCAGCAAGATCTATACTATAATGGTTCCAGAGGACTAAACACAACTGAAAAAGCTCAAAGTATTGGAGGTAAAAAATCCATGCATCAGACAGATCACTAGACTCTCAGTGTGGTGAAAGAATAAGATCAGCACTCTCTTCTCTCATCTGAAACAAAAGATCTACGTATGCTAGATCGATAAGGCTCTCTGTATCTTCTAGTACAGGAAAATGTATATTAAGTGTAGAATAACGATTAATAATTAACTCAAAAAAATCCTGATAGGCAAATACACGCTGGATATTTGCATGATCTGCGTCACACATGCGCAAACGGATATGTATAACTGATTCTTTATCCTTAGTTGAAAAGTGTTTATTAAGATATTTATAATGTTGTTTTCTTTGAGTGATAGTTTTTTTCAAGTTAGCAGCATCTCCATCAGTAACATCTAAATGAGAGGTACTCATAACAAAGTCGTTATACAATCACACCTTAAAGGTCTGATTGATTATCTCTAATAAGTTGCTTTTTCCAGAACCGTTGGGTCCAATGAAAACATTGACGTCATGATCTTTATCATCATCAAAACAAATACCTTGCTCAGCAGCAATATCTGCTATATAGGGGAAACTTAAGATATTAGATATTTTAATACACGATAGTTGCATAGAAAACCTAGCTAGATAAAGTACTATCTAAGTATAATCACCAAAGCTAAAAAGAACAAGTAGACAAGGATCACAATCAAGCCACAGATTGACATTAGAGAGAAAAACATACTCTATCTAATAAAAGAGGAGTATATGATCTAGAGACACTAGAATATTATGCTCTTTCACTAGCAAAGCTAGGATCAGTGTTTCCTCGGAAAAAATCCATCATAACATTCAGAGCTTCTGCTCTCGTCATCCATGTATCACCTATATCTACACTAATACGACTTGTATCCATATAGTTGGGATACATACGGGCTATATCACCTAAGAGAACTATCATATCTTGTGGTGTCACTAAACCTTGAGGATCAAAATTACGTCTAGATGAATCGGGGAAAAGATCTTCCCATACTCCCAAACGAGTAGCATATGAAATATATGGCGCTAGTTGGTTTGTTGAAAGGACATCAGCAAACGGATCATAATCAATTCATTCAAACTGTCTGACAAATCACTCCAATTTCAACAACATCATGTTGACGGTAATTTTAGCAAGTTCTTCACGACGTAAATGATTGTCAGGATAGAAACGCGTGCTACTATATCCATCTACTAAGCAATACTTGGCTGCAGTAGTAATAGCATCAACATGTACGTGTGTTGCTACATCTACAAAACGGACTTCACATGGACTAACAAATGTTTCAGATGTAGTACTATCAGTGTCATCAAAAAGATCATTGGTCTGAGTACTTGCTACCAAAGCAGTATCGTCTGAATTTGTATTGCTTTGGGTAAATCTTCCAAAAATACTATCCCAAAAATTCTTTTTTCATGCAAATCATAAATTACTTACTCAAGAAACACGGTCCTCTGAATCATCAGCACGAACATGTACTCCAAAGAAAAGATCATTGCTTTTAACTGTATTATCATTATAGAGAATTCAGGCATCAGAATCACTGTTTTGTAAGCTTGTCGGCACACGCCCGAACATCACCATTACTACAGCAAACAATGCAACAAGTCACAACAATTCCTTCATTTTTGTTTAACAGAAAGTAAATACTTTCATACATATTATAAACAATAAACAAAAGATGTCAAATATTGTAAAATCTTATTCCTTCTTTTATCAGTAGCAATCTTCTATGAAATCACTATTTCGAATTCTCGTATCATTTATTGTAGGAGCTGTGCTATGAGCTTCATGGTGACTGAACAAAATGAAAACTGAAGCACTTGATTTAGCAACACAAATGTACGAAAGTAGCATGAATCTAGTTCTCTCATGAGGAACACAAGAGTTTGAATGACAAGTAGATGCACGAAAACAAGACGCGTGATCTTTTCTGAGTGGTCAATTTAATACATTCAAAGACTTGGCAAAAGAAGAAGCCAGCACAGCAATTCAAGATCAGATCAAAAAAATATTTGAATAACAAACATTTCATAAATGACTATACACAAAGAATCAGCACTAGGATGGACCATAGTCATTTTACTCATGGTAGGATTTTTTCAATGATATCTTACTATCCACAAAGGGGATACAGCATCAATGGAACGTACGCTAGCTCAAAGAGAGTGGACCAATGATGAATTTGCATATCTTGATGGCCATCTTCATACAACACCAGACTTACAAAATAAATGGCAGTCAACAGTAAATCAAACAAAAGAAACGCTACAATGACAAGTCTACAATCTAACAAATCGTGACATCAAGGCTCAACTCAAAGAATTATCCCAGGGAGGAACTCAGATAGAGATGATCATTGAAAATCGTCCATACAACTCCTATGGAAACAAGCGAGATGAACTGTTAGCTGAATTTGAACCATATCCGTCGATTTCTTTTCGCTCAGATCAATGACTTCATACAAATTTTGTCCATTCAAAGTTTCGAGTAACAGACAATCATGCTATTGTGCAAACGGCAAATCTTACTTATGATGGACTCAACAAATCAAAAGAGCACCAATTCATATCTTCTGATCCCGATCTTCATAATGCTTTGAGCAATCTGTTTGAACAAGATCGAGAACAACAAGAAAAGAGCACGGACACAGAGCAAGATCGATACAAATATCCCAATCTCTTAGTCTGTCCATTTAATTGTAGAGATTGAATCGAAAATCTCTTAGAGCAAGCAGAGGAGTCAATTATCATATGGAATCAGTACATCACTGATCAATCAATCCGAAATATCATCAAAAAACAAGAAAGAAACAACATTGACATGAAAATGTTGGTCTCAAATAGCGAAAATAACGATGACTTGATACGCTACTTTGATTGGGAAACAGCAAGACAATTGAACAAACCCTACATGCATACGAAAACTATGCTAGTAGATGGCATTTATCTCGTATTATGAAGTATCAATTTCTCACAAAACTCATTAGACAATAACAGAGAAGTAGCCGTGATCATAACTGCTCCCACTTTGATTGAAGAACGAAAAAATGATTTTCAAAAACACTGGAAACTCGCTGAAGACCAATTGCAATAAGATACTACAATAGTATAAAAAAAACAATCAGTTTTATGGTACATAAAAAAGCAATGAAAATTCAGATAACTAAGCTATCAAATTTGGCAACTTTACCTCAACAAATGAGAGAGCACGATGCTGCATTTGATCTATACAGCATAGAAGATTACACATTAGAGCCATGAGAAAGAAAATTATTCAAGACCAATATTGCTCTGGCAATACCAGTAGGTTGGTATGGAAGAATTGCACCTCGTTCTGGTCTCGCCTACAAGCATGGTATTGATGTATTGTGATGAGTGATTGACTCTGCATATAGAGGAGACATCTGAGTGATACTGTATAACACTAGCAAGGAAGCATTTGCCATAGAAGCAGGATTTAGAATTGCACAAATGATCATAGAAAAATGCGCTCAATGTGAACGAGAGGTAGTAGAAGAATTGGGGGACACACAGAGAGGAGATAAGTGATTTGGTAGTACATGATATTAGCATTTTTAGTATACTTCAGCAACAATGACAAAAATAATCATCAAAAAACCACATGAGATAGACAACATACGTATTGCTGGTAAACACCTCACGACACTTTTGTGAATCATTCAAAAAGAATGTACAGCTGGCAAGAGACTACTAGATCTAGAAAAAATAGCTGAAGACTATATTGGTCAGAACTGACTCAAAGGAGCATTCAAATGATACCATGGTTTTCCAGCCAATCTCTGCCTTTCAAACAATGATTGTTTAGTGCATGGAATTCCTGATGACACACGTCTGGTCAATGGAGATGTTCTAAAAATCGATTGCGGAATAACATACAAAAAATGAATAGCAGACTCAGCAATCACTGTCATCGTATGAGGTGAACATACCAACGCACAATGAGCACAGCTACTTGAAGCAACCAAAAACTGACTAGATCACTGTTTACAATTTGTTCAACCAGGAAATACTCTCTGGCAACGAGGACAAAACATTAACAACTATATCGAAGATGCTGGATTCACTATCATCAAGCATCTTACTGGACATGGGGTAGGTACCAAAGTACATGAAGCACCACATATCTACAATCGAGCACACCCAGATACGAAAAACATCCGCTTCGAACCAGGGATGGTAGTAGCATTAGAACCAATCACGGCGATAACATCAGATGATTTCTATGAGGGAGACAACAAACGAAATCTCTATACCAATGAAGGTGATATTGGAGCACAATGGGAATATACTGTACTGATTACTGAAGACGGGCACGAAGTACTAGCTGGTATTCAGTAGAATAGCAAATAAATAACGTTCCTAACTCTTAGTATCTTCCTTAAGACGGTAGTGAACTCTCATAAATGTTAACAAAGACTTTCTTTCAGGTCTTGAAAACATTTCATCTAATCAAACTGTCTCTTTGTCATGAATATCTGTGCAAGAACAACGATCAATTTCATTTCACTCTTGATCTGAGAGCAACAAAAGATTTTCCCTATATAACAATCTTTCTCAATTTTGTCAGTGAATCACTTCTACTCACTCTCATGAGACTTGATTACCAGTTTTATGCACTATAGCTTCAATAGCTGTACCGTTAAGTTTGATATAAGGATCATAATCTTTGCTAGCAATACAGGTAATATTTGTAGATCCAATAGCATACAAAGGACCTGCAGAACCTGATCATCACACTAGTACTACTCATCATTTCTCCTTTACAATTCATGGAGCATCGTATACCGTAGGGTGAGGAGGCCAGGCATCGACTTCATTATCTCGCTTTTTAGTACTACCATCCTTAAACAATTCTACGCAGAAAGTTTCTAGAGGAGTTTTCTCTACATATCAAACGAGAAAGGTTCTCTTAGAATTCTCTAGATAATATTTTTGAAATCTCGGCATAGCTCAATCATATATTTTCCCAAAACTATCCTCAGTAAGAAAATAACCTGCCTCACCTCAATCCAGATTTACTCCATGTATAAATTCATAGGGAGTCTTGTTGAAATGATTCGTCAGTTCATGCGCATGAGATATTGAACTCAGAGCAGTTGAAAGTTTTTCATAAGAACTTTGAAATTGTAGCTTTGCCAATATTTCTGACACTTTTGCCGCTGATTGTAACCTATCTCAAATCGCAATACGGGAGACATCGGCCAAGACTTTTTCTAAATCCTCAAAAGTTCACTGCAATTCAAAGCGGTTGTTTATCGCTTCTACCAAAAGATCCTCTCTATTCTCAGAAGAGAGAGCCTGATCGAGATGTAGACCTGTAACTTGTTCAACAGCATTGTCACGAGGCCTAATCGCTAATACATCACTAATCAAAGTAGATATGTGTTCTGTAGAAAGCTCAGCATTAAAAGCATCCAAAAGCTTAACTAGGATATCAAAGTAGGGTCAGGTTGCATATGGTCATCATTTCTGTGCTAACAAATCTCAAGCTTTAAGCGTAGTTTTCTTTGCAACCATCATAGAGAATGATATCATAAAAACATAAAATACAATAAAGTTAATTCAACTAAAGTCAATAACGAAAGAGTTTGTTTAGCCACTAAGTATATCTGATGTCACAAGAAAATACTGTTCAGGAAATTATCAGAGGAGAATATGTTCGTCAGTCACAATGAATGGAACTTATCGCCTCAGAAAACTATCAGAGTAGAGCAGTACTCGAAGCTCAAGCAAGCGTACTAGCAAACAAATACGCAGAATGATATCCTGGGCGTAGGTACTATGGAGGACAAGAGTATACGGATCAAATTGAACAACTAGCAATCGACAAAGCAAAGGAAGTTTTTCGTGCAGATCACGCAAATGTTCAAGCATTGTCCGGAGCTGCTGCAAATCTCTGTATCTATGCAGCATGGTGTGAACCAGGAGATACAATTATATGAATGGATCTCAGTCATGGATGACATCTAACTCATGGTGCACCAGTTACATTTTTTTCCAAAGTTTTTAACTTTGTTAGGTACAAAACACTTCCCAATGGAGAAATAGATTATGATCAAATAGAAGCATTGGCACAAGAACACCATCCAAAAATTATACTTGCTTGATTCTCAGCATATCCAAGGAATATTGACTATACAAGAATAGCACAGATTGCTGAAAAAGTATGAGCAGTAGCATTAGCTGATATGTCGCATATTGGCTGATTCATAGCTGCCAACCTTCTACCAAATCCTCTCGATCATGGCTTCCATGTCATGATGACTACAACACATAAATCTCTGAGATGACCACGTGGAGCGCTTATTCTCACAAAATGAACACCAGGAAATCCTTTAAAAAAGCCGGAAAAAACAAAAGAAAATCTGCCAACCATCATTGATCGTTCAGTCTTTCCTGGTATGCAATGAGGACCTCATATGAATGTGATTGCAGGTATAGCAGTAGCACTGGAAGAAGCTCAAAGTGAAGATTTTGTCAGCTATGCTCAACAAACATTAGACAATGCTAAAACAATGGCAGAGGAGTTTATTCAGCGTTGATATCAACTTGTTACCTGAGGTACTGAGAATCATCTAGTGATACTAGATTTCAGCAACAAGGAGTATAATGGACGCGATGCAGAAAAAACATTAGACAAAATTGGAATATCTACATCAAAATCAACTATACCTGACGATCCAGAGCCACCTTTCCGTCCATCTGGTTTGCGTATTGGTCTTCCTGCAATGACTACTAGATGAATCAAAACTACAGAGACAAAAAAAATAGTGGACTTCATAGATCGTGCATTGATCAACCAATCTGATGATGAGTATTTGGCTACACTACATGCTGAAGTTATAGAAATGAGCAAAAGCTTTCCTCTTCCAACATAAAGCACAGCCATATTCATGTTGCGATCTCCTAACAAATAGTTATCATACTATATAAGTAGTACGTAGCACACTTTACTTAGATGGTAGCTTTGTATGGATCTCAATAAACTCTTCGGATCAAGCACAAAGGTAGACATACTCAAATATCTTACTTTCAAAAGAGATGGGATATCAATGAGAGCCTTAGAAGCTGAATTAGATCGGACTTTCCCAGCCATCAAAAAACAAGTAGATTCTCTAGATGTATCTGGAGCTGTAACAATAAACAAAGAGTGAAGTAAACGAGCAATTGTTATCAAAGAAGATTTCAAAGACATAGTCAAACAAGTCTTGATGTATGCACTCCAAAAAGATCTTACCATACTTTTTGACAAATATGGTGAAAAAATTCACACCTGTTATCCAGGAAAAACATTTGGTTATGATATAGAACCTGACCTCGTACTCGTACACAACAATTGTGACAAAGACGAACTAGAAAAAATCAAAAAAGAAATATCACAGCTTTTCAGTAGATATTTCATCACCATGGTATACATCACTTGTATGTCTGCTACTGAACGAGATCAGCGTTATCGTCTCGCTGATAGATTTGTATTGACCATCATGAGACAGACTAAATCCCGAAATTAGATACTGAACTACAAGCATGAAAATTGAGTCTTTTTTTCAAAAGTCACAACCACAAGTCCTCCTTGAAGAGATCATCAACTATTTTGTGCAAGCACAAGAATTTTATGACGGTCAAAAGAAATACACCAAGATCAGTGTTGTCCCTCATGGAAATCGATTCTTCTCATGAATACTACAAGCACTATCCTGTATGTATCTACAACAACAAGAGCATACATGATACATTATTATCAGTACGGACGGATCAATCAAGCAACCAATAACAACCAACCACAAAGAATGGTGAACATTACGATGAAGAGACTTCAGAATCGACCATAGATTCATAGAGGAAGAACTCACAAAACGATGTGTGATAGATAACAAAAAAATAAAGAAATCCTGAGCATTGACTAATCAGTTACCATTTTTGTGAGTCAGCAACCCATTACCTATTACACCTCTTTTGGTACCAGAAAAAGAACTAAAAAAACGAACAAAAAAGCTCACCAAATCATTATGAAGCAAAAACAAAGGGATCATAGTGGTAGTAAATTCATTGGAACACACGGAAGCGAAAAAGTCTTTAGAAAAAGACAGAGCATTTATTGATGAATTCAATGGAAAAGAAGAGATCAATCGAAAAAAACAAGAAGCAACATTTCAGCTAGCATACGAGCTTATAGAGCATTTTGAAAAAGAATCGCAGCTTACCTGATATATTAATTCTAGTGAATGGGGTAAATCAGAAGATAATGTACTTTCTTACCTTTCACTCATCGCATAATCATTGTAACAACAACGTGCTTTTTTGCTTGCATTGGACATAGTATTCGATAGAAAAAGACATGCCCAATCTTTAGCATTTTTTTTTATTAATGATAAATTTTTTCTACGATAGTTTAGACACTGTCAAAAAGCTTAAGCATCCTACAAGAAAGGAGTACATTAACCTGACACTTGCAATTATTGTTGTGGTTATCCTTTCAGGATTGATGTTCATACTATTTGATAGTGTTTTCTCAGAAGTATACCAAGCTCTCTATGATGTTATGTCATAAACCAAGTGAGTAAGGTTTTTTCATATTATGATAAACAATAACTATGTCTGATAGTATCAGCAAAGAACAAAAAAAACAAATAGAAGATAGTAGTCTCAAGTGGTACGTACTTAGTGTTGTCTCAGGACAAGAACATATGGTAGTAGAAAACTTGAGAGAAAGAGTAAAAAAGCAATGATTAGCAGAAGAAATTGTAGACTTCATGGTGCCTACCATCAGTCAAACACACATGAAAAAAGGAGCAAAAGTAATCAAAGAAAAAAAGCTCTTTCCATGATATGTCTTCATCAAATCACAGATGAACGACAAAATCTGGTATGTAGTAAGAAATACTCCATGAGTAAGAATTATTGTATGAGCTGAAACACACCCAATTCCTTTAACAGAAAAAGAATACGAAAATATAGTAACACAAATAGAAGCAGCTAGCGAAAGGTCACAACTTGTGGTACCATTCAAGGCAGGTGATGTGGTGCTTATGAAATGAGGAGACTTTAAGTGAATGCCTGGATCTATTAGAGAAATCAATATGGAAAAAGGATTTGCAGTAATCAACGTAGAGATGTTAGGAAGAGTAACACCGGTAATGATAGATTTTGACAATATAGAACTAGCTAGCTAGTAGTTTTTATAACAAGCGTGAGTATGTACGAAGACAAAGGCACCATCAGAATCGCTGTCGTCATGCTAATCATTGTGTTGGTTATAATCTACGCTATAGCAAATCAGCAGAATAAACCACAAAATATAAGTACAACGCAGGTCATTGATACAAATTACACTACTACCAACACCGTTGTAGATCAACAAAACATCATTCTACAACAAGACGAGCCCATCATACTACCACGTGATGGATGATACGATGCACAACGTCAGGAAGTAATAGTCCCAACTGAGATTCAAGCACCTGAACTAGATGCTACGAAAGGAGTAGTGCCAGGTAGATGAATTACAAAAATCAGTAATCAGACTCTCTTGGCAGAACAAGCACAGCCAACTGGAAAAAATCAAGTTGGTTTGGCCGGTACCAATGTCTATCTATGAGATCTTGCTAGTCTCAAAACGCTTGGTGTATCGCCACAATATATTCTTGATGATATACAAAAGAATATTTACTATGCTCTTGTTGATGCAAACATCAATTGGTCAACTCTAGCAACTAGATACAACGGTTCTATCAAAGAGATAGTAACTCAAGCAGAAATTCAAGCAAACCAATTGCGATGAAACAAAATAACATATATCAACTTGCCACAGTATGCATCTCAATTAGTACTGATGGTAGTTGAGATCGGTTCAGAGGAATGGTTTATTCAAGTAGACTACAGTATCTATCACACAAGTAAGCAACACATGAAACAACGTTTCCAATAAGGATCTAACTATAGTTGTCTCAATGCTTCTCATACCGTTCTGGTATGTAGACAACATAGCTAATCATATACCATTTATATCTCATTAAATCACAAAACAACAATGGCAGGTAAAGTACAAGCAATTCTTAATCTAGAAATAGTTGCCTGAAAGGCACAACCAGCACCGCCACTAGGTCCTATGCTAGGAGCAAATGGGGTGAATATTGGTGCATTTACTCAAGAGTTTAATAGCAAAACACAAGAGTATATGCAACAGTTCTCTGGAGCTGATGTAAAAATCAAATGTACGCTAACAGTGTACGCTGATAGAACATATGCACTAGAGCTCATATGACCAGTAACATCAGGAGTAATCAAATGGAAACTAGGTATCAAAAAAGGTGCTAGTGAACCAAATAAAGAACAGATCGCTACTATCAATAGACAACAACTAGAAGAGATAGCAGAAATCGTAAAACCTATGATGAATACAGAAAAGCCTGAATCTATCATTAGATCAATCGCAGGTACAGCAAAAAACATGGGAATCAAAATTGCACCAGGTGCAGTAAAAATAGCAGCATAAACTAATACATAGCAGCATGCGTGGGAGAGAAGTAATCTCGATAGCACCACTTTTATAACTCATTCAATAATTATGGCAAAAGTAGGAAAAAAGTACAAAGAAGCTAAAGCAAAAGTAGATGTTCTCAAAAAGTATCCACTAGGAGAGGCAGTAGAATTGCTCAAAGAAGTAACATTCGCTAAATTTGGTGGAACAGTTGAGATCGCATTCAAAACATTTGCTAATCCAAAGTACAATGATCAGATGATCAGATCAACATTTGTACTACCTCATGGGACTGGTAAAAAAGTAAGAGTAGCAGCTTTCGTATCCGATGATAAGAGAGATGACGCTAAGAAAGCTGGAGCAGATGTTGTAGGAGGGAAAATTGATCTACTCAAAGATATCCAAGAAGGTAAACTAGATTTTGACGTATTGGTGACAACACCTGATCAAATGAGAGATTTAGCTCCTGTGGCTAAGTTCCTAGGACCTAGAGGATTGATGCCAGCTCCAAAAGCAGGGACTGTTGCAGTAGACCTAACCAAAACAATTGAATCTATCAAAAAAGGAAGAATAGAATTCAAACTAGATAAAACAGGAAATATTCACACTATTATTGGGAAAACAAGCTTTGATAGTGACAAACTAGTAGAAAACGCTACAGCTCTCATCAGCGCTGTACAAGCACAAAAACCTGTTGGAGTAAAAGGAAAACTCTTCAAAAAAGTAGTGATTTCTTCAACTATGTCTCCTGGTATACAAGTAGAAGTAACTGAATAATAACTGGTTCTTTATACATAAAAAATTAAGCTCCTCACATGAGGTGCTTTTTTTTAGAAAAAAAATTGTAACCATGAAACTTTCCTATCAAGCATATACATTACAGTTAGAGAATACTTTCACGCTTGCGACAAGCTCACGCTCTACAACACCTGTGATGCTGGTTGAGATAGAGCACGAAGGGCTCATCTGATACGGTGAAGCTTCTATGCCACCGTACTTGGGCGAATCACATACAACAGTAGCAAAGTTTTTATGATGAGTAGATCTCACTGGTTTCTCTGACCCTAGTGACATAGAAAGCATCATGAACATCATTGACTCTCTTGCTCCAGGAAATACTGCAGCCAAAAGTGCTATAGATATAGCCTTACATGATCTAGTAGGAAAAATAAGAGGCACGAGTTGGCATCAACATTGGTGACTCTCTCTAGAAACCATACCCAGCACTTCTTATACGATAGGTATGGATACTCCTAAGGTTATCAAACAAAAGGTGGAAGCTGCACAGTGATTCAAGTTGCTGAAAGTAAAACTATGACGTGATAACGACAAAGAGATAATTGAAACTATACGCTCCTGTACAAATCTACCACTATGCGTAGATTGTAATCAGTGACGAAAGGACACCCAACAAGCTATTGATATGTCTCACTGGTTGGCAGAGAGAGGAGTCGTCTATATAGAACAACCTATGGACAAGAATCAGCCAGAGCAAATTGCTATCCTACGTGGCAAGTCACCACTTCCTATCATAGCAGACGAAGCCGTACAACGTTTGAGTGATATAGCAGCAACAGTGTGAGTGTATGATGCAATCAACATCAAGCTGATGAAATGTACGGGATTGCACGAAGCCAAAAAAATGATTACATTAGCGCAATCATTGGGACTCAAGATTATGTTATGATGTATGACAGAAACATCATGTGCTATAGCTGCTGCAGCACAGCTTTCTCCTTTAGTAGACTGGACTGATTTGGACGGCAATCTGCTCATCACCAACGATCCATTTGTAGGTACACAGCTAGTTAATGGAAAAGTATTACCAAGTACGGATCCGGGTATATGAATTCACAAGATTTAAGACAATCTCGTCCTCACATACCATGAACTTACGATTCCTCAGATCACAAGAAGAGCCAGAAGCTCTAGTAAACCAATTCATCACAATGCATAAAGGTATCCTCCAAAGAGCGAGAATCATTCCAATCATAAGAAATCAGCTGGTACGCCACTAAAGAGTACACCTGCAACAATACTCAACGCTACCATCACTATCCATGCAGTGATCAAAAGAAACAATGAGTTGATAACAAAAGGAACAATAATCTGATGATAAGATACACCCAATTCTTTCTTAACAACAATCTCTTCATCAAAAAGAGAAAGAGTAGTACGAAGGAAATAGACGAGCAATAACAATGACACTAACAACAATCAACACATCAATCCATAAGAAAAATACTGTATGATACGACCAGTATTGATAGCTCTCACATTTCTAGCTTCCTGATCAGCTAATGAGTTCAATGAGCTTAAACTACCTGCATTGGTAATGATATTTCTATAGGGCACTAAAAGCTTTTTGAGTGCAATCAGATCCTGTTCATTGGCAAATGTTACATACAATGTTGCTGGTAGAGGGTTGCCTATACCTATATTTTGTAACTTATCTATTAAAACTGGATTACGCTCTCCCAAAAGATTGTTTATAGCTTGATCTTTAGAGATAAACTGAGCCTCCATACCTGCTGTTGCTATCTCGTCTTGGAGACGAATCACTGCGGTATAGATCTGATCATCAAAACTCTCATAATCTTTGATATAGAAAAACATACCAAGTTTATCCTCTAGGCTTTCTGATGTTTGTGAAGAGAAAAAAGCCAATCAAGCAAACAAATTCACAAGAAAGAGCAAAAAACCTAACAATAAACTACTAGTAAAAAAATGTCATCTTGCTCTGCTTCGCATACTCGTAACGTCTTGTCGAAGAAGTGAGGGCTGATTTTTCATGGGTGAAAAGAAAAAGAGATAGGAAATTTTGAGAGGAACTAGTTAGTTCCTTCTTTCATTACCTTCCATCCATACAGAAATTTCTCAAATAATCAAACCTTATAGTCATAGTAACTAATATCTTTATCAAAGGTTTCTAAATCCTGATGATGTTTGCGATAGTATCTAATCATCTTGTTGGCTTCTGTATATCTTTGTTCTAAGAGATACAACTCAATAAGATTATAAATCACTTCTGCATCCAAATCATGAAGATCAAAAGCAGACTCCAAATAGTACAGTCATTTTTCTCTATTTCCATATCGATACTCACACAGACCATAACATCTCAATATTTCATGGTTTTCATAATTGGTAAGCTTGATAGCTTGTTGCAAAAATGGCTTTGCAGCCTTTCGATTATTCTTTTCCATCTCCAAAACACCTTTGACATAGAGTCACATAGGATCTTCGTTCCCTCTTTGTTCATTGAGAAAATCAATAGCTTTTTCAGCTCATTCTATCTCTCCTGCTCTATATTTGATATCAGCTACTTGTAACAAAGCTTCTTCATTACGGGGATCTTTCACCAAAATACGGTTGACGACACGCATAGCTTCAATGAACTTTCCATCCTTTTTCAAGGTTTCAAGTTGCTCTATTTCAGATGGTAAAAAGTATGTACTCATGATTGTTCATAATGCTAAGTAAATTCTATACAAGTATAATACACATATGCTATCTAATTCACTAGTATTTCATAAAAATTCTAGCAAAGTTCTAGAGACATTATTGATTTTAGCTATGCAACTAGTCTTTGATTATTTCATTGTGTAATTCACTTCCAGAAAAGTTCAGTCTCTTTCTCTCTTCTTCTTACCAAGCCATCATTAATAACAAGCTTATCTGTTCCATGGGGTTTTCGCTTATTGATACTTCTCATATAACTCATCGCTCATTGATGATCATTGCAGTTTAGGTAGGCTGTCGTAAGATCTTGTAATCTACCAGGACCTGCATTGTAAGTAAAGCTAAATAAAGCATCAAACATATTTTGAGTAATCGGCACCGTTACATACTCTCTGACATACCCAGCAAACTCTGCGATATCTTCTCTCAATAATTGATCTGCTTGATCATCACTTATGACATCACCTTCTGTAGCTCAGCTATGTCCATAACCTATAGATCGGTTCGGCTTTCCATTGATAGTACCATCGGGGTACGCTTCCAGACTACAACCTTCAAACTCACTACTCTTAAACTCATCCAAGAAACTATCGCTAAGGTCTAAGTCTCAGGCGGAGAAAAATCCATCAGGATGCATCAAGTTTTCATAATGCTCTAACCCAGCTGCCTTCAATACAGCATGTTTAGCGTCATTAAGTTTCTCTTCAGATCCTTTTGATGATGCATTAGCAGCTGATTCAGGTGTATATGTAGTAGTGGAAGTATCTTCAATATCTTTTTTCAACGTAGTAAGGTTAGACCAGAAGTCTTTAGAGAAGATATTTCGTTCCTTAAGACTATTCAACCATTTCAAAAATCATGATTCTAGTTCTTTACTAGATGATGAAACAATATCTTCTACAGACTTTTGTAATAAGTTATCCATATGCATCTAATAAATAAAGAATCTAATCTAATCTAAATGTTCTACATAGTGATAGATATAGTCGGGATACGCATTGTTCATACTATCTGCTATATATCTCCTAAACCATGATCTCTGTTTCTTTGCCAAGCGATGTGTAGCACGCTTGAGCTCTTCATCTAGTCTATCCATGTCATGATGATCTGTCAAATACTGCACCACTTGTTTGTACCCTATCCCTTGCATAGATTGCAATTGAGGATCAAATCACTGATCAAGCAATCACTGTACTTCTTGGATCAATCAGTCTTCATACATTTGTTTGATTCTAGCATTGATCCTACGGTTGGTAGACTCTTTCTCTCTCCAGAGACCAAGCATCAGCAGAGGTCGTTCTGGTTTTCTTCTCTGTGTAAAAAATGATTTAGGCTTACCTGTATGTTTGTGTATCTCCAATGCACGGATGATATATCTGGTTGAGTTTGGGTGCAAAAGGAGTGCTTCTTCAGGGTCTACCAGCTGAAGTTTTTTATGCAGAGATCAGGGAGTCTGTGCTTCCAATGCTTCCATCTCTGCCCTAAATGCGTCATCTTTTCTACTCTCCGGCATAGGAAAATTTTTGTAGATCGTGTCGATATACAGACCTGTACCTCAAACGATAAACGGATGTTTACCACGAGCAGTGATATCATGGACAAGTGCAGTTGTTTTTTCTTTCCATTGTCATGCGGTATAGGTTTCAGTTGGATCAAGAGTATCTATCATATAGTGAGGTACCTGATACTGTGTAGTCTCATAATAGCCTCATGTTACACTCTGTCCTGGAATCTTATCGGTACCAATATTCATACCACGAAAAAACTGCCTACTATCAGCACTGATGACTTCTAGATCATAGCTTTGTGACAATTCCAAGGAGAGACCAGTTTTTCCTGTGGCAGTTGCTCATCGGATCACAACAAGTCACTGCGGGTGCTTGTCATAGAAGGTATCCAGTGTATGAGTGATAGTTTTGAGAGGAAGGCTTGACATAAGGGTTAGATTAGTATATAAGTTGTCCTTTACGCTTTGTAACACAATGGTATTTAGGAAGGCATACAACTCATTAGTATGAGCATCATCAAAAGATAGACAAGTTCATGACAAAATAAAGCAGGGATTTGAAGAACATGCAGGAAGGCTCATACAAGTAGCCAAGAGATATGTCGTAGAAGAAAAAATCTCACAAGATATAGTAACAGATGTATTTCTTCGATGGGCATTTGCAGAAAAAGAGGGTCTCAATATCGAAAAAAATCTCTTTTTTCTTTTGAAAGAATATACGATAGATCTTTGTGTAACAAATGGTAACGCCAAATCCGATACACAGAACAATACAATGGGTCCTGTCTGTACAGTAACAGCAGAATCAAGTGGAGAAGAAATGTTCAACGCATTGATCACTCTACCAGCACTCAAGAGAAACGCTTACAATCTTGTGATACTTGATGGATATGCTCCATCGGTAGCAGCGGAAAGATTGGGTGTTAGTGAACAAGAGATTGAAAAACTAGTACGTAATGCTAGAATGACCTTACAAGGAAAATAATACTTTACTAGAAAAGCTATAGATGCACTCACTGTTTGATCATGAAAAATTAGAAGCATTTCGCAAAGAGCACAAGCTTCAACCCTATCGTATTCGTCAGTTACAAAATGCGGTCTTCAAAAATCACATCATAGATTTTGATGAAATGACCAATTTGGGAAAAGACCTCAGATCAGATCTCAAAAAAGAATTTGAGATCATACCTTTTGGAGTCAAAACAATCAAAGAGGATGATGAGACTACCAAGTTTCTCTTCGAATCAAAAGATGGACAGGTATTTGAAGCAGTATTGATGTATCACAAACATACAGATCCACAAACCAAAATAGAAAAACTCAATAGAATCACGCTCTGTATCTCATCTCAAGTATGATGCAGTGTAGGATGTATCTTTTGTGTAACAGGAAAATTGGGGCTCAAAAAAAATATGAATCGAGATGAAATATTGGGACAAGTAATCTATGCCAACAATTATATCAAAAATAAATTTGGAAAAAAAGAAGACTGATCACGATGGACAGTCAGAAATATTGTCTTCATGGGTATGGGAGAACCACTGATGAATTATGATCAGATCAAGGTTACCTTCCCATTCTTGACCAGTACTGATTACTATGGACTCAGTAGCAAGCGTGTGACGGTTTCTACATCAGGTATCTATCCAGGGCTAGAAGCATTTATCAAAGACAATCCACCGGTGAGTTTGGCGTTTTCTATCCATGCACCCAATCAAGAACTGCGTGAACACTTGGTACCCATGGGTAAATTCTACAAACTAGATCGTCTTATGGAACTCATGGATGAATACGTAGAAACAAGTGGAAACAAAGTATTCTATGAGTATGTGATGATCAATAACGAGAACGATATGCCTGAGATAGCACACCAAACAGGAAAACTACTACAAAACAGATACGCACATTTGAATCTGATCCCATACAATCAAAACCCCGCTATACAATTAGAAGAATCTACTCCTGCAGCTATCAAAAAATTCAAAGATATCGTAGAGAGTTACAATGTAACTGTAACGGTGAGACAAAATATGGGACGTAAAGAAAAATCTGCTTGTGGGCAATTGGGATATGATGCACTCAAAGAATCACTCAAAAAGAAACTAGAAACAGCTAAAGCTGGTACAGAAGCATAAAAAAACAACAATTCTTCTGCAAAAAAAAACACTCGAATAGCAATATTCGAGTGTTTTTTGTAGAGAGTTAATGGTGATACATATTACAATGTCACAACAATCTTTCCAACTGTTCTCCCTGACTCTATCGCAGTGTGTGATGCAGCAAGTTCGTCGAAAGAGAAGGTTTGTGAGACATGCGGCTTGAGTGTACCATCTGCCAAAAACCCAGCAATAGTCTGGATATCTTTCTGTTGTGATGCAACCAAGATAAACGATGCGTCTATGTTTCTTTCTGCAGCTTTTGCTACTATTGACTCATCCAATGGTGCAGGTAATGAAATCAATATCCCTCCATCACGTATAACTCATAGTGAGTTACTAGCATTGTCTCATCCCAATGTATCTAAAACAAAATCGATATCCGAAAGCGTTTCCTCGAACGCTATTGTTTTGTAATCTATATGTTCATCAGCTCATAGTCAGAGGACAAAATCACGATTTTTCGAAGAACAAGTAGTGATAACTGTTGCACCGTAGTGTTTAGCCAATTGTATAGCAAAGTGTCCTACTCATCACGAACCAGCATGAATAAGTACCTTGTCTCATTCCTTCACCTTTCCTTCAAGTGCTTGTAGAGCTGTGAGTGCAGCAAGTGTACTAGCAGCAGCATCCTCAAATGACGAAGAGTCAGGTATCATAGCAAGATGAGCTGCTGGACAAGCAACATACTCAGCATATGCATGTCCTACTCCAGGGAAGTTAACCATACCGAACACACGATCACCTATAGAAAAATCTGTCACTGCTTCTCCAACCGAAGAAACAACTCATGCTATATCTCGTCAGAGGATAACATCGTCTTCTACGCCACAGATCATAGAGAGAACAGGAGACATAGCTCTCACTTTCGCATCAACAGGGTTGATACTAATAGCTTTGACCTCTACAACTACCTCTTGGCTTGCAGGAGTAGGTGTATCGATATCTTTCATAACCAAATTTTCTATACCTCAAGTAGTAGCTAAGTGATATACTTTCATGTAGTTTGTAAATAATAAAAAAAGATGAAGTTACGATATAGATACCGTCTTCATCCTCAATACTATTTCTTTTATAAATCTATACTTATCTAATACTTACTGTATAGCTGATGAACACAAGAAGATCTCCATGAAAATCTTCATAGTTGTCCCAATCACATGCTTTGTTGTTGACTACCTTGTTCATGTTCGCATAGATATCAGATTGGATACGTTGTCGTGCACCATCATGACGTAGGTTACTATGCTGTTGTTCCATACGATCTATATAACTAGGCCATTGATTGTATACTCTACGTAGCAACTGTCTATCTGCTGAGCTAAATCAGTGAGTAGAAGCTGTAGTATACGTATAGTTTGGATAGTTGCTGTTATAACTATTACTATGGTAGTTATTGTTTGAGTAGTTGTTGTTATAGTGATTGTTGTATGACTGAGTAGAGTAGTTGTTATGGTGAGATGTTGATCTACGACTGACATCAAAATAGAGGTAACTAGTCACTCCATCGTTGTTGCTTACCTTGACTCTATAATCTCCAGCAGCATCGAATGATATATGATCTCTCAAACTAACATAACCATTATCATTGCTTCTCACCGTGTGGCGAGTAGTACGCAGATCATAGTCTCTTGATGAAGCTGATCTTCGTGAGTTGTGCACCTTTTCTTGGACACTGAAGTACAATGTTGCTGAACTATTTCTGAGTCTCTTGTTGTGTCTATCTACGAGTTCTAGAGTCAGATTAACATCTTGTCCTACATATGGAGTGATATCATCACTAGAAAGCTCTATGTCATCGAGCGAGTAGTTGTTGTATGAGTAGCTACCATCATCCTGTACATAGATATAGAGGTAGTCTGTTACATTTCCGGCTCTCACCTTGAGTCTAAAGTTTCCTGGATCATCGAACGAGAGGAAGTTGTTGAAACGTTTTGATCCATCATCATATGAGGTAAAATTGTATGAACTATAATCTAAATCATAATCATACTGAGAAGCACTCGATCGAGTGTTGCTACGTTTCTCTTCTACAGTGAAGTACACTCTACCATCGTAGTCATAAAATCTTTTGTTCGAATCATCTATCGCAGAGACTGTTACATCTATCTGTTCTCCAACTCTCGGGTGGGTATCTGAAGTATGAAGAGTAAATCTATCTAGATAGTCTCTATTGTAGTGATTATTGTTGTTATACTGATAGTTAGTATTCGAGTGGTTGTTATAATAGTTGTTTTGGTGATTATTATAATTGTTGTTGCTGTAGTTGTTATAATTGTATGAGTTGTTGCTATGAGAATAGCTAGAAGAACTGAATGATCCATTATCAAAATTGTAACGACGTACTTCAGTCTCGTAGTCGAGATCATATCTTACATACATCTTGAGATCTTTGGTACCACCTCCATGGTAGGTAAAGTATCCATCACAACCATTGATCAACTGTAGCTCTCCATCAGGAGTAAGTACATGGCAGATAGTCACCCCATGACCACGAATATTTCCATCAAAATGGAACTTACCATTGGATACTCTATCAACTGAAACACACACTTCATCTGATCCAGAAAAATCGAAACAGTGGTCGTAGGCATAACTGGTTCATCAGAGCAAGAAAACAAAAGCTAGTCAGAGAAGAAATTTTTTCATAGAAAGAAAAGAACAGATAAATCTACTAATACAAAACTTATAAACAAGATAATGAATATGTCAAACAAAACTCTAATTGCATTTTGGGAAACAAAGCATATCGTAGGATGACTTTAGAATACAGTCACTCAACTATGTTACATACCAACAATACAGACAACATCATCGTGGATAAAAAACAGTTTCATATAGATATCATCAAGGATGCATCTATCAAGAAAACCATCTCGGTCAAAGGATCTGGAGAGATTTTCTACTTGGCTATTTGTACCAATGGAAGCTGTGATGTGACAATAGAGACAGAAGATGAGAACGCTCAGTCACATGTCTTTGCTATTTGCCCGAGCAAGGACAAGCAAGCATGTTCAATCTCGATCACGAGTAAATTGATGCATAGTCATACACATTCAGAAATGTTTTTGTTGTCGCTAGCAGGAGACCATGCACAGATCAATATCGATGGAGGAGTATATATCGGTCCAGGAATAGAGAAACCTGCGGGTCATCTCACAGAAAAAAACATCATATTGGGTAAGAACACCAAAGTAGACTCACTTCCCTTCTTAGATGTTCATTCCAATGATGTACAAGCCTCTCACGGAGCAAGCATAGACAAGCTAAGCGAGAACGATCTGTTCTATATGAGAGCCAAATGACTTACCAGACAAGAGAGTTGATATCTGATGGTACAGTGATATATTGATCACATACTCACACACTTCAACGAAGAGACAGAGTTGCATGATATTGCAGAGCTCAAAACAACGATACTAGACTATATCTTATCATAAGACTATTTATACCATCACCTAAGACCACCTATGACAAACCGCAAAACAGTACCAGGTTGTAGATTAGTAATAGAAGAAGCTAGATTCATGACGTATTGTCGCATAGCAGACGAACTACTCATATTGCTCTCACAGGTTATATAATCATTCCCAATCTTTTATCCCATGGATCTTTTATGTCTATAGATATAACACAGTCATACGATAGCGCAAAGATCTCGCACCTCCAAAGTGTGTGGGAAAAAGTGATTTCACAGCTGGCATCTATCCATGATCACAAAAAAATCATTTCGTTTCTCGGGAAAACAGCAATCATAGATATCAATACAGATGACAAGAAGGTATTCATCGGAGTACCCAATCAATTTGTCCTGACTCAGATCAAGAAGTTTCTAGGCAAAGATATTACCAAGTCACTACACGAAAACTATGACGCACAGTTTACTGCGCAATACGATATATTTGCTCCATTTCAAGAAGGGAAACACCCTTTGCATATCGATATGCTCAAAACTCTCTGAGTAGATCAACTCAAAGAGACAAGTCCGCTCTTGGATCAAAAGACCAAAACAGCACTGAGCAAGTATTTTGGGATACTGTTTGACAAGAACTATACATTCAATTCCCTCATCATAGGAGCACACAATCAGATGGCAGCAGGAGCTGCACAAGCTATAGCAGCAGAGCCAGGTAAAGCATACAATCCATTCTTCGTCTATGGAAATGTCTGACTAGGAAAAACTCACCTGATGCAAGCTATCGGAAACAAGATCATGCAAGAGTATCCAGAGAAAGTAGTAGTCTATCTCCCTACCAGTAAACTCGTCGATGAGATCATCGGTGGGATTAGAAAAAACAAACTGACAAATTTGATGCAAAAACTAGAGGAAGTAGATGTCTTGCTCCTCGATGATATACAGTTTATCGCCAAAAAAGATAAGACACAAGAGATATTTCACAATATCTTCAATGATTTTCATATGAAGGAGAAGCAGATCATCATCACTTCTGATCGTCCACCCAAGGAGCTCAATGACATAGCAGAAAGGCTCAAATCACGTTTTTCTCTTTGATTGGTGACAGATGTCAGTCAGCCTGATTTTGAAACAAGACTTGCTATCTTGCAATCCAAAGCACAGGCCAAGAATGTAGAGATCGATGATGCACTCCTAGAGATACTAGCAACGCATGTCACAGACAACATCAGAGAGATCGAATGAGCACTGAATATCATCATCACCAAGATGCAGCTCACAGGCAAAGATATTACACCCAACGATATTTACGAATGCCTACATACACTCGGATACAAAAATGATTTCACCAAAGATGAAGAGGTACAAACAGCCAACACCAGAACCATACACAATATGGATGATATCGTAGCGCTCGTAGCAACCTACTATCATATAGCACCAGAGGATATCATTGGAGATAGTAGAAAAAAACAGATCTCACTCGCGAGAAAAATCTGCATGAAAATTGCCAAAGAACAGTTTGGACGAACATTGGAAAAGATAGGGGAGTATTTTGGTGGGAAGAATCATGCTACTGTGATCTATTCTATAGAGTCACTGACAGAAGATCTCAAGCAAGATTCCTATCTAGCAAGAGACTGGGAGTTTATTCAAGGGAAGGTGCAGGAATAGTAAGTGTATATACTTAAAATTTAAAAAGTCAGATCATTGAATTAATAAGAATTTATCTAAATAAGAATATTCACCATGAGCGCGAATTACGACACATGTAAGTTGTCATCTTGAGAAATTTTCACATACTTCTTGGAGGATAACCAAAGAATGCCTCGTAAAATGAGGAGATGAAAAGTTACTATGTGAGAGCTACCATTTTCAATATGTTGAATGAAACTTTTTGTAGATAATAATAAAGATTCTCAGAACATAATCCAAATTTGATACAAATGAGAAAAATGAATAGCATGTCTTAAGGACATAAATTTACAACCTGATGAGGCAGTCAAAATCTTATTTGAATGATTAGAAAAAGTTTGACTAATATCAATTGAAGAATAGCATTGATACAGCTCTACCTTTTAGGTTAGTTACATAAATGATAAGTATTGAACAGGTCAGGACTCGACATGAAAAAGCAAAAGATCAAGAAGATTTTTTCTCTGCTTTCATTTTTGAATATTTAAGCTTTATTTCATATCTAAGGTGATATAAAATAATGTCAGCTGTTACAGAAAGAAATGTGATACAAAGATTAAAGCAAGATGAGAATCTAAAGAATTCCTATTTAGCGCAAATAGAAATAAGCAAAGATTTACAATGAAAACGAGATGAACTAATTGAGGAATCTAAGAGGGAAAGATTTGGAAATGTTTCAAATTTACAAGGCATTAAAGAATGAAAACGACGAAATCATGTATGTTCTGCAGACCAATGGTGTCAGCAGAAATGATGTGACATATCGGTATTAACTAAACAGTTGAAATGAGAAAAGCAGATGAAAACTTTTTTTTCAAATGATGATAAATGAATTATTTATAATAAAAATGATCGATGAAACATTGTTGAATTTCGAATTCTTGTTAGAGACAATCTATTCCATGGAGCTAAGGACCCTGAAAGTGAGAGAGATCTTTTGGTTGTAAAAAATTGATACTTAACTTTAAAGTCTCTTGTAAAAATTATGATAGAAGACTAAATTGATTCTAATCAAGGGAGAATAAATGTTAATATTTTAAATATTAATAGTACTTATGTCACAAGCTATAATCACGATAAAAATAGAAGATCTTGTTCTTTGGACGGAAAATCCTAGAGACCCAATAGATACAGAGGCAACTGACTTTGATGTTATAAAAAGATCTCTTGAGGATCCTAATAATGCTTGGAATTTGCAAAAGTTTGTTAAAGAAATGGGAGCGCATTATGATCTAAGTGAATTACCTACTGTTGTAGCTGTAGATTGAAAAAACATAGTACTTGATTGAAATAGAAGAATAGCTGTATTAAAATATTTACAGAATAAAACACTATATAGCAAGCTGGGGTGATGACTGTGGTTTAAAACAGAACCCAAAGGACTTAGAGAATCAACCAGCATTCCTTGTAATGTTTGTAGTAAAGAGATTGCATTGGACAATATTGAAAGAAAACACTCAAGCAATTGAACACGGGCACCTCTAGAAAGAGACTATTTTTCTCATCAACACAGATGAAATAACAAAAGTCTATTTTTACACATTGAAGAATGGACTAAATGACTAATTAGTAAAAATAAAAAAATGAATCAAGGTTTTGTAAG
>JAHDGZ010000010.1 GCA_020631605.1 bacterium | reverse complement strand
GATAATTCTTATATATGCTCTAGCAAGGAAGTGATGATCTCATTATAGACATCCATTCACTGATCAGTGAGCAGTAGTTTTTGATCATCTTCTCGACGTTGAGTCTCAACAAATCACTGTTCACTAAGTTGCGCAACAATATTTTTATAGTCTGCAACAAGCACTGGTTGATATTTCTCTAGGTTTGAGATCCCACTATCAGTTCTGAGAGAAAGAAAAAACTCTTCTATCAGATAATCTTGTGCATTCATCTCAATGAGAGATGTGGTATCTGCATAGTCTCATTCAAGATACTTCTTAATAGCTTTGGTGTTAGACCAACGCATTCATGCAATAGTATCAATGTCAGTAGTTACTCACAAGTGGTCAGCAATGCCTTTGAATTGTTTATGATTCTTGTTAATAAAGCTGCTTGCTCAGGATCATAATCACAGATAGCTTTCCATTTCCCAGTATGCTCTATTGTGTACTGAAGACTTTCATTGTAGTGCAAAGTTAGAGAGCTCATACCTTTTGTATCAATAGGAAAGAAACAGCTCCTTATAATAGTTGAACTCGTCATAGACTTCATCATCATCTCCGTATTGCTTGAGACCATGTCCATCTTTCATTTTATCGGTTTGTTGTATACGTTCATTGTACCATGTACTTCATGGAAACAATTCTAAGGTATAAGCAGAGAAAGAGTCTGCCATCTGACTTGCTATCAGTCACTCCAAGAAATCACGTTCTGCTGCTCTCCACAATTCTCTTTCCCCATTACGCAAAGTTCTCCACTTACCAAAAGCAATAAAATCTAAGTTATAAGAGACATTATACTGTTTAATCTTTTGAAGTGTTCTCAGAAATGTGGTAAGTGCATTAAAATTATATTGTCTACCAGATTCTTTGAGTATGTCATTATCAAAGGTTTGTATCCCAACACTAAGTCTAATTCTTGGGACTTTCTTAAGTGTTTTATGAAGAGTTTTTATGAGATCATAGATTTGTTCAGGTGGTTCAGGATTACACTCTATAGTGAGTTCTCCTAAGTCCTCCAAATCAAATTTTTCATCCAAGAGTAAGATAATATCAATCAGATTTTGTGTTCATAGCTTGGTAGGAGTACCTCATCAGAAGTAGATGGTTTTGATCTCTTCTTTTCAGATCGTTGAACTCCATTCACTAATCTCTTTCTTGAGTGCAGCAACATACTCAGTGATGAGTGCTGGCTCATTTTCTAGGTCCTTGGTTGGTAGAACATGAAAACTGCAGTAGTCACATTTTACATCACAAAAAGGCGTATGTATATAGAGGCTTAACATAGATGATGGAGAGAGATCAAAGGAAGCATTTACTCAAACATTTTTTTGACATGTGGCTTATTCTTGATGAGAGTATCAACACTAGCAACTAGGCTAGTATAATCTCACGACTTGGGATAGACATACGTGATAGGATCTAGCAATCCTGTTGGTCTAATAATTTGTTCAATAATTTGTTCACTATTTTCATATTCATATTTTGCTGGAGTAGCAGAAGTGAACAATGTTTTTGCTGATCATTTTTTCCTAGAAATGAGATCTGTTAGATGAGCTTGTTGCATTGCTGCTGAGTCTACTCAGAGTCTGTCATCGAAGTATCATAGTCATGCTTGGTTCATCATCTCACTTGCATCTTGTGGTTTTCTCCATCACAGCAGACCCTCCAATTCATAGAAATTTAGTGGTCTATGATCCATGGCACTAGGAAGTCTAAATCCATGTGTTATAAGACTATCTTTTCTAGATCTATCAGCCTTGGGCATTGCTTGTAGTTGTGGAATAGTCATGTGTGACTCATCCAATATACACAAGAAATCATCTGGGAAATAGTCAAAGAGAGTATTGGGAGCCTGACCGGGATGCCTTTGATCAAAATAGAGTGAGTAGTTTTCTATCCCATTAGTAAATCACGTCTCCCTGATCATACGAATATCATATTCTACTCTTTTCTTGATTCTTTCAGCTTCAAGTATGCGGCCTTCTGTAGTTAGTTTCTTATGATGTATTTCCATTTCTATAGACATCTGATTCAGGATTTTCTCTGTATCGTTCATATCTTGAAGATACTGCGTTCCTGGCCAGATTGTAACAGAGTCTAGTTGTCATTGCTGTTGAAATGTGATGGGATGTATGACCTGAATATGCTCTAGCGTATCTTCATCAAACATGAGCCTATACAGCTTTTTTTCGATACTAGAATAGATATCAATCATCTCACCTCTCATCTCAAACATTCATTGTTCAATCTTGCTCTGTACTGGTTGATATTGTATTTTGATAAGTTGTTGTTTGATTTCCTTGAAATTATATTCTTGTCCTACATAGAACTTGAGGGTGTTTTCTGCGAAAAATTCTTTTTGACCTAGTCCATAGAGTGCTGATACTGATGATACGATAATGGTGTCTGGACGAGAGAGTAGTGAAGCAAGTGCTCCTAATCTATACATTTGTATTTCTTGATTTATCGTTGCCTCTTTCTCTATATACATATCTCTATCTGCCAGATAACTTTCTGGTTGATAATAATCAAAATATGATACAAAATAGTGTACGGCACTTTTGGGGAAGAAATGTTTGAATTCAGTAGCAAGCTGAGCAGCTAGAGTCTTATTGTGGGAGAGGATTAATGTAGGTTTTTGAAGATTCTGAATGATATGAGCCATGGTAAATGTTTTACCCGTACCAGTTGCTCACAGTAATGTTTGTCTGTTTTTTCATTTCTGAAAACCAAGTGTCAGATCATGTATTGCGTTTGGCTGATCACCTGCTGGAGAAAATGATGATTGTAACTCGAAATGCATAGAACAAAAAAATAGCTGAAATGAACAGCTATTTGTAATCAAACAATGATAGATGTGAAGAGGATTCTTACTATTTATTAAAAATTTTGAAATTTACAAGATAGGAGTCTCTATGTTCTTTAAGAGAGCTCTTCATCTCTTGTATATATTCAGTGAGTACTCATCATGCTAGTAGTTTATCATTAATAACTTTAAGTGATCTATGGACATGAGCAGGCTGTTTGAGATCACACTTTTCAGCAATATCCTCAATTGAAGGTTTTTGGTTCTGGTCTTCAAGAAGCCATTTGAACATATAGACAGACAACGCTTTTATCAATCTATGTCTGCTTTGTGTTCTTTTAAAATCAAACTTTTCCGCTAGTCAATTGTTTTCGATAAAGTTATCAAGGTAACTATAGATAGAATGGTAAGGTAAGTGATTGCGCAATGATGCATAGTTGCTAAGAGCTGTAGTGATTTGTGAGTCTTGTATATTTCCGTGATAGATACCCAAATCTTCCAATATAGAGCTGATTTGATGTAAACTAGTAACATGTTCTAAAATAAAGTCTTTTTGTAAATCTGTGAGGACAAGTTTATTGTAAGGATCACTATAGTCTTGTAGTAGAATAGAATCTAACACCTTCCTACGATCAGCAACATTTGGTTCATGTAACTTAATTTTTTTAGCTTTTTCTAAGGCTTCCTGATAGCCATCATTTTCGTATTTGTTGTTATCCTTATTACTGAGATAGTTTGCACTATTTTTGATGACAAATATACAAGTAGCTCATTTCTTATTAAGAAAATCACAGATAAGTTGAGCTGATCGTTTACTAGTTAGATCTTCTGCATTTTCAAAGATTAAGACATCAGTATTAAGTATATGTTCACTTACTTGATTGAATGGATCAGTTTGGCCAGCTTTTAGTCAATTGCTTTTTTTGCTGGCTGCTTGTTGAGCAAGGCGAGTCAGTTCACTTTTATTGTATTTACGAACAATCTTGTTGGGGAATAAAGAGACTATTCTACTCGCAGTAAACTCTGCAAAGCTACTTAGTCATGTTCAGCGTTCACCCTGAATCATAAGTGTTTTATGGGAGTTGGGTCTTGGTCACAACATTCAATATAAGAAGTTATTGAGTACTTCAATTCATTCCTGATTTCATGAATGTCTAGCCAATCTACTCTTGAGAGTCTCGTTTTCTATCTCACTATGATCTAGTGGATTACTTCTCATTCTTTTTCTTCTCATCTGTAAGAGGCTGTCTTTGATGTTAACAGGTCTAATTTTATTCGGAATAATTCTATATTCAAAATTTAGTTTTGCTGGCTTGAACACTGCTGACGATCTAAGTACTCTCTTAAATATAGGTAGTATGTTGTGATCTCGTATATGTACTAGTAAGTTTCATAGCTCTTCAGATTGTTCTTCATTATTGTGAAAAAATCAGTTAATAGTAGCAACAAATTTGTAATAGTTGCCATCTACAATGCTGAAGCTAGAATCTTGAATATAGTGACTGAGTAATGGGTAATGAATCTGGATTGTCCTGTGAAATCTTTTTTCAATTTTAATGAGTTCTTGACTGAGATACTCTTTAGATGGAACTAACTCATCTACAAAAGCTGTATACAGTGATTGTTCTAGGTCAGTAACTTTCTTTTTAGTGAGGTAGTTACTCTCTGCAAAAAGAGTTAATTGCTTAGCATGAAACTCATCATTAAGAAGATAATCAATAGCAGGCTTAACTTGTGGGATAAGACGTCATATTTTTTGTAATTCCTCTTTTACGTCAGCTGCCAAAGTCTCCAAGAATACGCTGCGTCTCTCGAGTATTTGTTTTATTGGAATATCAAAAATAACTTGTGCATAGGTCTCTGCACTCTCACCATCAAAATTGATATCATCTTGTTGCAGCCTCTCGACAAAGCGATTCCTATCATAGAATGACATTAACTCTTACGTTTCCTATCATAAAGTAGGAATACAATAAATATATAAATAGAAATGTCAATAAAATAGGAATTATATTTCTCTGATATATTCACACTGATATTCGTACAAATATCTTGCTAACTGGCTAAAGACAGATGGATCTGTTTGGTCTATTTTGTGAATTCGTCATACAAATCATCAAAAGCGATATTGATCTATTCAGAGGCTGATTATTTGTTTGATTTCTGGAGACATAGCTAGCGTCTTTGAGGGTCTTTCGGAGAGGTTTAGTAGGTGTGAAACAATTCGCCTCAGATCGGAGTGAGCATAATCTCCTGACAAAACTAGTTGGATCCTACCAGTGAACATTTCTTCAATAGTTTTTTGAGGAATAAGTGACTCAAGTGTCACAGTGCTTTCGTCGGCTAAAGCTTCTTCATTTATAGTGCTTCTCTCTTTTTGTTTAGCTACTAGATCTTCCTTAACATCTTTGAGTAAGTCAGCGATATGCGTATACATGATCTTGTTAGATTTATAGTTTTTTTGCACTCGCTTGACGAAGTCTCCATGTTCATGTTGATTGATGCCCTCTTTGATAAATTTATTTGTTTCTGAATATGATGATTTTCTGCTTTTTCTACGTTTTGCTAGTTCAAGCAAACATCAAATACTTCGAGAAATGTCTGACTGAGTATGCTCTCCTTTTTCGATTTGCTTTATGACACTAAAAAACAGATCACTGACCTCTTCATCGTATGCAACATCGTCTTCAACGAGAGATTCTTCCTTAGTGATGTGATCTTGTGATATCTGTATCAATTCTTTGCCAGAGAATACCCACTCTTGGAATTGTTGTAATCGCTGAGTTGGATCTAGATCCAAAACTTCTTTGAGTGATAGGCTAAGTTCATAAGCAGAATCGAACTGGAAAGCGTCCTGAACCTTATCTAGAGAGAGTGTAAGTTCTAGTGCTCCTGAAGAGCTGCTGATATGGAGACTAGTAGGTTCGTTCTTTTCGTTATAGCTGACTAATCCTTCTCTTTCAAAGAGAGTATAGATGTCTGTTTGTAATCATCACAAATCATATAATGCAGCTTGTTCAAGAGCAATAATATTTTCTGCTTTGATGATTGACTCAAGAAGCGTGATGTTTGGCAGGAGAGAATATAAAGAATGTTTTCTGATAGACAATCTTGTTATTGCCTGTATATAAATCTTGAAGATCCCCTTGCTAGTTTGTTAAGTGTATCCAATATGCTTCCTATCTCAGCAAATAGCTGAATGTTCTTATGTTGCTCTGCCTTAAGCCGATCACTGAGTCAAAAACTTAGGTGAGCTTCAATTCATGCTTTGACAAATGCACGAATCTTTTCTTCATGAGGATGACTCCAGTTAGCATTTTCTGACAGTTGAAGTAAATTACCAATAACTTGTTCTACATCAGATGCCTGTTCTGTTCAATTTTTGATAAATTGTATCGCTTCATAAAACACATGAGACTCAGCAGGTATCTCCCGAAGAGATGGTGGAGGTGCTTTGAGTACATTGATGTTTCTTCACATATGTTTAGTAGCTACTTTGTATTTTTTCTTTGTATTCGTGACACAATCAACTTGTTGGCTTTCTACTCTCTCTTCAGGATCAGAGTCTAGTGATGACTTTATGGTAAGTGGAGAAGCTCACTTTTTTCAATCTAATACCCATTTTTCGATAGCAGTTTGCCATCCAGGACCTGGAAGAGAAAGAGCTTCTTTTAAGCTCAGGCAAAGTATATATGATGAGCCAAAATCACATTGTCTGGGTTCTTTGTTTCACAATAGTAATGAAAATTTCTGCGAACGAGATGTAATGATACATCTGAGAGTGTTAGTGTTTGGTCTAGAAACGATATGCTCATTATTGTGTAAACAAGAAAAAATTCTTCTTTGAAGTGCTACTGGGTTAGAAGAAATCTCCTCTGCGAGTAGATTAACATGCTCCTTGTTTACAATATTGTGTAGTAAGCTTATGGAAACTATGACACAAAATAAATAAATGTAAAGTAAGCATTTCCATAAAAATGTCAATAAAAAAAATCTCCCACCTAGGCAGGAGATATCTTGTAGTGTTGTGACATGATATTTATTCTGATTTTTCTTCTGTGTTTTCTTCAGACTCAGTGCTGTTTTCTCATCCTTCTTCTTCGGTAGGTTCTGCTGACGCTTGCATTTCTTGCATTTTTTTCTTAGTCGCTTCATCCATTTCTCCAACAACTTTTACAGCAATATTAGCTACTACTTCTCTATATTCAAAAGCAACAAGGTAATCACCTGGTTCTACAAATTTTTTCTTCATTTTGAACCAATGAGTTTCTACGTCAATTTTGTATGTCTCCTTGATAGCATCTGCAATATTGTTTTCATCAATTTTAGCATAGAGCGTATTCTTTTCATTTACTTTTCAGGTAAGTTTAATTCAGTCATCCATTTGGATCTTTTTTACCATGTCACCAATATCTGATGCTCTTTGTTTTCTAGTAGTTTCAGCAGCCTCCATTTTTGCCATGAAGTTGTGAAGATTTAGTTTGTTAGCTAGTACAGCTTTTCATTCTGGAAGAAGCACGTTTCTAGCGAATACAGGAGCAACACGAACTACTTCGAATTTTTCTCCTAGGTGCTTATCATTTTCCAACAAGATTACTTGAATAGTCTTGTTTTCTGGTTTTCTCTTAGGCATGTGAAAATTTTGATTAACAAAAAAATAAATCGACTGATAAAGACTTTTAGGAATCAATTACCTGATTGCAAGGAATCTTGCTGATTTCTCTCTTTTTTTTATTGAGAAAAAACTTTTCATCAAATATAAACGAATATAATATCCATTATTTGATATAGACCGACACTAACAGTATAATTGTTAGAAAGTCATTTATTAATAAGAATATTGATGAAAGAGTATTATCTGATGCATACCAATGATGTTTTGAGTGACCTAGAAACCAATGAATGAGGCCTTGCGAAATGAGACGCTCAAGAAAAATTAGCATCATTTTGACCCAATAAGATTGAGTCTAAACAATCTAAAAATTGGTGAGCAACAATCATTGCTCAGTTCAAAGACCTTATGATTATTATTTTGATCATAAGTGCCTGACTCTCACGATATTTATGAGAATGAAAAAGTGCAATTGTGCTTATCGCTATAGTTATTTTCAATGCTGTGGTAGGATTTCTACAAGAATACAAGGCTGATCGTATCATGAATTCACTTTCTTCCTTGGTTCATCCATTTGCGACCGCGCGTAGAGATGAAGAGTGGATACAAGTAACAGTAGAAGAACTTGTACCAGGAGATATTGTCAAGGTACAAGAGTGAGAAGCTGTGCCAGCAGATATGAGGGTAATTGAAGGAAAAAGCTTAACATCAAATGATTTTGCACTTACAGGAGAATCAAATCCAGTTAAAAAATTCTCACAACAGCTACATCACCCAGCAGAGTTGTGAGACCGTAATAATATGATTTTTATGGGTACCACAGTAGCTCATGGGACAGGAATAGGAATTGTTGTTGGGACAGGAAAAGAGACAGTGCTTTGACAAATTGCCTCTCTGAGTCAGACAACAAAGCAAGATCTATCTCCTCTCCAAAAAGAATTAACTAATCTATCAAAGAAGCTTAGTATCAATGTACTAGTAGTCGGTGTTGTGTTATTTTTTGTAGCGCTGCTTATAGATCTTTCAATCTACGAATCATTCCTCTTTGCTTTAGGTATTTGTATGTCTCTAGTGCCTCAAGGTATGCCAGCTCAGATATCCGTAGCTCTTTCGCTTGCCTCTTCTAGATTAGCAAAGAAACAGGTCGTAGTGAAGAAACTTTCTTCAGTAGAAACATTAGGTTCTACCACTATCATATGTACAGACAAAACCTGAACATTGACAAAGAACCAAATGACAGTTCAAGAAATCTATATAGCCGGTCAGGTGTATAGTATTTCTGGAACATGATACAAACCACAGGGACAGATAATAGCTACAGACGGTCTTCGTGTGGACCATAGTCGAGTAGAGGAGCGAGAGTTGTTTTTTAAGACATGAATACTGGCTTCTACTGCACGTATCGCCAAACCAGATGATTATCACAAGACTTGGTATACATTATGAGATCCTACAGAGTGAGCTCTGATAACACTTGCTGAGAAGGCATGATTTGATCAAGAAAAAGTTGAGCAAATTCACAAAGAGCAAAAAATGTTGCCATTCGATTCAGTGAGAAAAAGAATGTCTTCAATTCGTGTCTTTTGAGATAGGACCTATCTCCTCGTCAAGTGAGCACCAGATAGTGTCTTGGCTAGAGCTACACAGATAGCATATGGAGAAAAAATAGCTAAGATTTCACTAGAAGATGTAGAAAAAATCCATGGACAGGATGCTAATCGAGCACATCAAGCACGTCGTAATCTTGCTGTCGCATATAGGGATGTCACAGACCTAGATTGGACTACAATGACTGATGAAGAAATTGAGTCTGATCTAATCTTCCTAGGGCTAGTATCAATGATAGATCCACCAAGGGAAGAAGTCGCCGAAGCAATGAAAAAGAGCAAAGAAGCAGGCATCAATATTGCTATCATCACGGGAGATTATGCTCTGACTGCTCAGGCTATTGCTATCAAGATATGATTAGGAGACAGAGATTCTATTACTACTATCACAGGAGCAGAACTCAAGGAAATGGATGATGATAGAGTCTATACAACCATCCAAAAAGGTAATGTCATCTTTTCGCGTACGTCACCTCAAGATAAGCTACGTATTGTCTCATTATTGAAAGAAAGAGGTGAGGTGGTAGCTGTTACTGGGGATGGAATCAATGATGCACCAGCTCTTAAAAAAGCAGATATTGGAGTATCAATGTGACTGACTGGTACTGATGTTTCCAAAGATGCCTCAGAGTTAGTCTTACTAAAAGATAACTTTTCTCACCTTATCAATGCTATTCAGGAGGGTAGATTAATTTTCCAGAATCTACGTAAGACAATCTTGAGTTCACTTACCTCTAATGGGTGAGAATTGTTTATCGTATTGATTAGTTTACTTGCTACTGGTATCCGATGATGGCCAATAGCTATTACACCAATACTGATATTGAGTATGGATTTGATAGGTGAGATGTGACCATTGACCGCATTGACTTGGGATAAGGATGCTAAAGGTCTCATGCATACTAAGCCAAGAGATATCAATGAACATGTGCTGAACAAAAATACTCTACCTGATATCATCCGAGCTGGATTATTGATGGGAATTCTTACCTATGCTGGTTTCGCCTTACATCTCTTTCTCCAATGAAATGGTTTTCTAGCAGATGGATTGAATGAGGATCAGTACTGATTAGCAGTGACAGTAAGTTACTTAACACTACTCTTTTGTCAGTATGCGAACATCATTGTTCGTCGTGTATGAAACGAAACTGTCTTTCAGCAGTATACACTAACAAATAGAAAATTCTGGATATCTATTGTTGTGTCATTGATACTAGTGGCATGTTTGATGTATATACCTGCGCTTGCTAATATGGTTGGATCATGACCTATCTCATGAGTTGATCGGCTGATTGCTATAGGAGGTTGAGTTATCTTCTTGCTCATTAGAGAAGGACAAAAGAAACTATCTTAGATGAGATAGATTACTAGAATATGGAATTAGGGTAAACAAAAAGATGCGCATATATTGATTGGTCTATCTTTTTTTCTGTTCCTTCTTCTCTGTAGCTGCTATCTTAAATGCCTCTGGCATATCTCTTTCTAGAAGTGTCACCAAAGTGTTTTTATTCAGAGTTGGATCAAATTGTAGTTCAAATTTTTTGATTGTGAGATATGGATGGTTGTGTGTCTCAGCCATTCATGCAACGAGAGGAGCAAAAACTTGCCACAGCTCATCTTTGTGTGCGGCAAGAAATACATCATCTATCTCTAGTGAATCGTGTATGCTAAAAATCGCAGTAACTGCCTTACATCATTTCGCAGCTTGAGCATTATAACATGCACATCTATGCGTAGAGCTTAGCGGATTGCATCTTGGAACTGTATGAGAATGACTAAAGTCATCCAAAGAAAGAGCCATAGTAGAGACATAAGCTAAAAAACTTTACTCTGACTATAATGAACAGTGAAATACTTGTCAAAAAACTATTTAGAGATTCTTACGCAGATAGCTGATGATTTTCTTCTTTGTATTTCTTTCTTTTACATCATGCATTACCCATGTTACTGCATTGTTTAGTAGTTCTTTTACTTTGGGACCGGGTGGAATCTCAAGGTCATTGATGATGTCATTTCCATTAATTTCTAGTTCTTTGAGCGTGAACTGTCATTCTTCTTTGTCTAACACATCGAGTATCTCAATAAGTTCATAGACACCAGACAAGCTATCTTCCAATTTTTGCAAAGGGTTGTACTGTCAGAGACGATCTGCGATGACAATATCTAATAAATTTCTCACTTTCTCATAACCACCTATAGAGAACAATAGTCTCATTTTTTTCTTCCATTTTTCTGGTTTGCTGAAAAGTATTTCACCTGGTCTCATGTGTTGGCCAATATATCGTTGAACTTCTTGTATCATTTTTTTTCACCAACCATACTTTCACATATCTTCGAGTGCAAATTGCTGACCAGAAAGACTATGGTTTGCCAAGTCTCAAAACTCAGCAAATGCCTCTTTTCTCGTTTCAGTTTTACCCATTGCTTCATACTGATCTTTCTTTCCTACATCATGGTAGAGCATAGCAAGTTTTACAGCTGGCTTACTATTGATTTTTTCTAGTTCATGAAGAGTGAGTAATGTGTGTGTATATGTATCAAATGGATGATATCTATTGGGTTGATGATCAAATTTATTTCTCGATAGATGATTGAAAAGTAATGGTGATAGTCACAGCTCATCAATCAGTGAAACAAAGCCAAAAAAGTTATTCGATGCAAGCGCTTTCATTATTTCTTGACCAATACGTTCATGTGCTACATGTGCTACGAGTTGATGATGTTTTTCAAGTGCCTGTCGCGTATCTTTGATAAAATCAAAATTATATAAGGTGACAGCAAATCTTACTCATCTGATAATCCTCAATGCATCTTCTTGAAGTCTATCGTCAGCAAGTCAGACACAGCGGATCTTTCTTTGTTGTATATCTTGTAGTCCTTGATGTGGGTCTACCAACACTCCTATGCTGCTTGGTTGCTGGTCTGGTGAGAGGATTTTCACGAGAGAAAACAAGTAGCTATTGTCTACTCATCAAGAAGGGAAGCAGAGAGCAATAAGTTCTTTTTTCTGAAGGACTAGTGTAGAGGAGTCCTGATCAAATCGTATTCATTCAGAATCTAGTGATGTGAGCATGTCTTTCGCTTCACCTTGGTCTGTAGAATCTGATAGAGCCTTTTGATTCAAGTGACTAAACTCTACATGAGTATAGTACAATGCATTGATAGTAAAATCTCTTCTTTGGCTATCAAGTAATAAGTCATCAGTTCGATTGAGTTCATCCGGGTGACGAAGATCAGTATATGTTCCTTCCGAACGAAACGGTGTGACTTCATAGTGTTTCTTTTCGTTGGTGTGTGGGACCATGGTGAAAGTTCCAAACTTTTCAGTTTGAAAAAAATGTATATCAGATTTGTCGATATTTTTTGCCAAAGATAGAGGCTCACCTGCACATGTGACGTCTATATCCAAAGGTTTATCTGATCTAGATAAGAGTATGTCTCTCACACATCATCCAACAGCAAAAAGCTGAATATCATGTAATTTAGTGCTGAGATATCATAATTCCTCTGTGAGGTTTGCTAGTCAATTGAAATTCATGTATCTACTTTTTTTATAAAGTCAATGATGGCTAGTCACGCATTGGTGCTATTTTGACAAAAACGCCTGTATCAAGTATAATTACCTGTAAGGTTTTAATATGATTATGCAATCATAATGAACAGAAAAGACTATGTGGTAAAACTTCTCACAGCTATCCAAGAAGATCGACCTTTGGCCAAAGGTTTGTTGCTTCTCATCAAAGGGGGGAGTGTGGATGATAAGACCATAGATGCATTGAGCAGGATTTTTGTTGATGCAGTAAACAAAGTGCACACGAAGGTCAATGAAGAGAAGGTCAAAAAATGAGCCGACATACTTGAGAAGATTAGAACAATGGAGGAGTGAGAAAACAATGATGCAGAACTCAAAGAGTTGGAAGACATGATCGATGAACTATAAAAGTATTTTATACTAAACAAATCCACCATGCCAGGTACAGTTAATTTCAAAGACTTCAAGGATACGGTTGAGAGATGAGGAGACGTAAAAACAGTCGACTCTAAATACTTAGATCAATTCACCGATGCTTCAGGTGATATGGATCCTCAACTCAAAGACTATTTCGAATCACAATGAGTAATGTGAGAGATTGCTGATGCAGTCAATATTACTGACAATCTGAATCTTCGTGAGTACATCAAAAGTATCCCAGCAGAAGCACTAGCTGATACCCACCAACTTGCCTTATATTTAAGAAGTACTATTGATGGAGTTACCTTTTGAGGAAAACCATGTGTAGACAAAGAGCTTATACAAATAACCTACAACAACGGGCAGAAAAAGGCATTTAGCAAACAAGAGTTGATCAGTCACTATAAAGATTTAGGTCATACGGTTAAATCTCGAGCAGATGCTGAAGCTCTTCTGATTCAATGAAAAGGTAGAGATCCGAAAGGATATCCTAATCATACTAAGTCTTACAAGACAATAGAAGGTGGATCAACATATGTGCAAGAGTGATTAGAGGCTATTATGGTGCTCATCAAACTTGGACTCAAAGAAGAAGGTTTCTATACTGGAAAAATTGATGGAAAGATCACACAGAATTTTACGAGTGCTTGTTGAAAGGCTCAGAACGGAGCATGGGCATCTGAGATTCAAAAATATCAAAACACAAGTACTAAAGTAGATAGCAAGACTAGCGCTAAATCTAATAGTAAAGCAATATCAAAAGAGCAACCAGCATCTACTAACTGACATATTGAGGTTGAGATGTGAGATGTGGCAACAACACAGATAACAAACAATGCTGCTCCATGAGCAAAAATCACTACCACAGGCGTAAAGAGTGGTATAGAGGTAGAGATCTGAGGAGCTACACCTACAGCTAATAATATCATCACCTGAAAAAATAGGGAGGTCATCACTAGTCAAACAGCAACTGTAGTAGATGTAGAGAAAAAGACGTCATGACAAAAAATCTGATGAGTATCAGTAGAGGCAAATATGATTAAAGATTGAGTTGAACTTGTGATGGATGGTGGTAAAAAAATTATCATCATAGATAAGAGTTTCACTAAAGATACTCCAGCACTAGTTACGTTTGGACAAGAGGAGCATAATGTTTATTTCAATGAAGAGGGTAGACTTATCACCAAGAAGAGCGCTTCACAGCCGAAGCAAAAGACTACTCAGAAAGCTAAATCCAAGACAGACAAGCTAACGAACAAATTAAATGGTAAAGTTGACAATAGTAAGGTTATCGAAAAGAAGACTCCTCTTCCAACAGTTGAGTCTGAATTAATTACTAAAGAGGCTGCAAGAAGAAAATCCGAAGAGATGCAAAGTCTGATTTCAAATTCATTCAAAGAACTGACTGCTGAGTCGATGAAGAAAGAACTAAAGTTATGAGCTTTCCTTGGATGGTGAGGTGATAAGAAACAGAGAAAAGAATTGGAACAAGGGTTGCAGGATGTTAAGAAAGAAGCGAATGAATTAGAAACACATGAAGATAAACTAAGTTTCTACCAACAAGTTCTGAAAGCCATGCATGACAAACCTTCAGTAGTTTATGCTGGATGGAAAGTCGAGAGAGTGGGTGAAAATTTACTAGTGAAGTGAGAGTTATGAGAGGCAGATAGACTAGATTCGAAAGAAGCTGCATTGTGGAAAGGACACATAAAGAAAGTACAAAGTAGCTTTGAGAATAAAGTTAAAAGACGACAGTCACCTGCTTATACGTGGGATGTGACTCTAGATAGCTATGAACAATCTGAGGAGATTAAAGAGAAACAGGAGAAATATAGTGAAGCAAAGAAAGAGTATCTAGAAGCTGTAGAAAGAAGAATACAGGTAGAAGAAAAAATTAGTGATATGATTGACAAAAAGAATACCTTGATTGAAAAAATAGAAGATAATGAGCGCCAGATAAAGAATGTTGAGGACGATTCAACTCAACGAGGAGAACAGACAAAGATGCTTTTAGCTGATAGGAAAGAACTTACGGATATTTATATAGATCTGTATGGAGAACAAATTGTAGATAGAGAGCTTGGATGACTTAACAAGCAGCAAAGAATAACTAAGGATGTCATCGCAAAAAGAATGCAGGATACAACTTCATTGGTAGATCAACATGCAGCTGCATTGAAATGAGAGAATGAAACACGCAAAACCAAAGACAAAAATCTTGCTGAATACACAGTAGCAGTTGAGGAAGAAACAGCTAAGCAGAATGATGTGCAATGACGCCAGAGCACAATTAATGATTGAGTGTACAAACAGGAGTCTGCAAAATTAACGTTATTCCGTAAACAGATAACATTATGAGTAGCGACAAAGAAGCAAGAGCTTAAGAAGCAGGTAGATCTAGTTGATTCTAGGGTCAAAAATGGATCATATGCAGACTGATGAACAAAAACTGATTGACTTACACCATCTGAATTGCTGGATAAGGATTTTGCTAAGAGAGAGAAGATTATACAAGACATTAATTCATTAGAGAAGACAAACAGGGAAAAGCTAGGAGAAGAACATTTGATAGATCAGAAAAAAGTGTATTCGGAACAAGTCCAGCATCAATTGGCTAAAGAAATATCTGATTTAAATATAGCGTTGTACTCATGACTGCTCGAAGAAGCTGATGCAGAATTGAAGCTTACTCAGAAAAGGATAGAGAACGTAACGAAGAGAATCGATGAGTTGAGTGCATCTGTTACTGTTGATGGTTTGGATAAAAAGTTAGTGAGTAGTTTGTTGGATGAACTGAAAGAGCTCGATACACTAGAATCTAATTTATCAGAGAAAGTAGACTCTTATACGTGAAAGCGTGATGAGTATATCCAGAGATCAGAGGAAATTCAGGAGTATGTAGAATATTCACAGACAACTATTGACTATATTGAAGCTAAGTCAAATATGGAAAGCGTCCTTAGTGTCCAAGAAGTTCGTGTAGAGGAACTCTCTTTTCTTCAAGACAAGGTCGAATCACATTTGCTTGAAAATCATGGATTAGAAAAGGAGTATGTCTTACTGTTAGCAAAACAAGAAGAACTTTTGAAGTGAGATGTAAGAGAAAGAGATATGAATGCATTAGAAGCTATCAACAAGGATGTTAAAAATATTGAATCTAACATCTTATCAAATGAATGATTAATACAAAGTTATATGACTGAGTGGAATACACTATATGGGCTATTTACTAAAGATCATGCAAGGGTGTTGGAGATGGATAAAGTAGTCAAGAAGTATGAGAGTGAGTTAGAAAAATCGAACCCAGTAGGAAAACCACACGAATCATACTGTGATGGTACGTGTACTGATTTTACTCAAACCAAAACAAAGCTGTCAGCAGATGATTATGTATCAGATCAACAGCTACTAGACTATGATGAATTCAAGAAAAATGGTTTGGCTGAGTATTCTCAAAAAGAAATAGAAAAGACAGATCCAACATTAGAAAGTACATTGCCTAGTTCGATTGCACTAGGATATGTTGACAAGGCAGTATCTCCTACTCCAAGCTTGAAGATAGATAAAGTCAAGAATATGCCAAGACTACAACGCTACGCATCAGTAGTAGAGAGAGAACTTGCAAAACCAGAGTACCAATCAGTGTTAGAGAACTTTGATATAGCAATAAATCTCTCAGGATCTATCAAGAACAATGGTATAGAGAATGCATGAAGAATTATTGCATGAAAAGATATTTTTCTAAATATAGATTATAATTCTATTACTGAAATGAAGTTTAGTAGAACGCTGCACCATGAGATATTTACTGCCCTTCTTAAGCAGTCCGGAAAATATGATACTGCTCTCGATGATATATCAAAGTTAAACACCGAAGACTTCGACTACTCTAGCGAGTTCAAAGGAAAGTATAAAGATGCGGATGAAACAATGCTAACTGAGTGATTTGTTTCTGAGTACGCAAAGACCACACCATCAAACGACCTGAGTGAAATTGCTGAATTCCTCTTATCTGGTGAGAAGTTGCATCGTGCTAATTGAAAAACACTCAAGCAAGTTGCTCAACAGAAAGAAAAGTATCCAGTATTGAGTAAAAAAGTAGCATTAGTACAGAAGATTTTAACTGATTTGAAGACACCTGCAGCGAATGAAGTGAACAACAATTCGTAAAACTATCTTCTTAGTTCTAGTTGCTCTCTTTTTCTGATGAGTGCATGCGAATTTTTCGCCATTGCAACAAAAAAGTATTTTTTCAACAACAGATAGAATACTAGTTGCTACAGCCAAAGATGTCGACAAAATCAAAGACTCAATTCTTTTGATCAAAAATTATTTACAAACAAACTATATCCCTGCTGATGTGGTAGAGGTGCGAGAAGAAGTAGTACGTAATTTGGTGCCTTACTTGCAGTGCCCTGTAGTAGAGTGTCAATCAAAGGATCCTTTGTGTTCTTACAACAATCCTCAGGTCGATGAAAGGTGATGTGTTCAGTCATGTGGAGAGCTTAGCTGTTCATGTGACCAGGTGGTATGTTTTGAGCTACCTAGCTACTGTTCATATCCGAATAAGATTGAGAGTGACCTGGGTTGCTTATTAGAGTGTGGAGAGCCTGTTTGTGAGTGCCCAATCGAATCATGTCCTAACCAGTGATCTCAATGTTTTACTCCTCTGAGAGATGATCTTGGTTGTATTGCTCAATGTGTTCCGTCTGATTGTCCATTAGCATAAGACTTGCAGAAGTAGACGATTAGTTTATATATTGACATGAAGAGCTTTATCTACATGTCATTTTTGTGGTTAATCATAGAGACTTAACGATTTGCGATAGTGAAGAGGCTGAGCGCATTGAGAGGCAGATGATGTTTTCTAGTATGGGCTTGGTATGAGGTATGACGATATTCAATGTCTTAAATTTTGTTGCTGTCTTGACTCATGAAGAGTGATATTTCGAACGAGGCTTGTATGCTGCATTAACATGATCCTCACTAACATTGCTATGAAGTTTGTATGCTGAGTATCAGCTACAGAGAATTCAAAAAAAATATGTCTTGCCAGCAATTGAAGAGTTGGCCTTAGTGTTGGAAAGTGATGAACATTGAGACTTCCAAATAATAGATTCTTTTGATGATCAGCATGGAGCAGAAAAAGCGTTCTGATCTGAAGAAAATCTCGTGTTATTGTTTGAGGCCAGAGAAGATTGAGTTTATTCGCTGACATCGAACAAAAAAGAAAAATTATCTAAAAAAATAACTATATACTGAAAAAATAAAAAAGAGTTTCAGCTAGAAAAGCGACATTCTGGAAATTATAGAGTGAGAAAAAATATTAAAAATATAAAAATGAAAAAGTAAAACAAATAGTTCATGTATTGTATTGTGTTAGATGAGTGTATGCGTGTACTAATTTCACTTTACTTGTTTCAGAAAAATATGTGTTGAATTTATGGATATATGGGTGATGCAACCAATACACATCAGATACTGTTACGTTGACTCAATAGACTAGAATATCGTGGATATGATAGTGCAGGAATATTGGTTGGTTATGGATCTGAACAGAAGATCGTTAAATCTGTGGGAAAAGTATCAGCACTGACAAACAAAGTTTCTTCACTGATAGCTGAAAGTGACGTATACACCTATGGTATAGCACATACACGTTGGGCTACACATGGTGGTGTGACTGAAGAGAATACTCATCCTCACACTAGTACAGAGAGTGACATTGCTGTAGTACACAATGGCATTATTGAGAACTATGCTAAACTAAAAAAGTGACTCATTGAAAAGTGATATACGTTTTATTCTGAGACAGATTCAGAAGTGATAGCAAAATTACTCGAAGATAATCGAGATGGTGAACTACTCTCTACAGTAGAAAAAACTCTTCCTATGCTCAGTGGCGCCTATGCTCTTCTTATTACACACAAGGAAAGTCCGCGCTCTATGGTGTGAGTGAGATTAGGAAGTCCTCTGCTTTTTGGAAGGAACAAGGATGGAATTTATTTTAGTTCTGATGCTCAAGCATTGGCATGAGTAGTAGATGAGATTCTTCATCTAGAAGATGGTGAGTTAGCACATATTCATGAGTGAAATTATAGTATCAGAGCCCAAGGAAAGAATATCTTTAGGAATCTTGAGGTGTTTGATGAAAAAGATTTGTTAGTCTCTAAGTGAGATTACGACCATTTTATGATCAAAGAAGTAGATGAACAACCAGCAGTTTTTAAAAGAATTCTCAAGTGAAGAGTTAACATAGAAGACATGACGCTTCATGCAGATGCTTTTCATGGAATGCAAAACGAGAACTACAAAAAAATTGTTTTTGTTGCATGTGGGACATCGTATTATGCTGCTTTTCTTGGTTCATACCGAATCAAGCAGATTGCGTGAATACATTGTGATGTTGAGATAGCTAGTGAGATGCAATACTTACCACTAGATGTAAACGATGAGACGCTCTATATCTTTGTTTCACAATCGTGAGAAACAGCAGATACATTGGAGGTGCTCAAATCTGTACGTGACAAGTGAGGAAACACTTTCTGAATAGTCAATGTAGTAGGATCTAGTATCTCTCGTATGACAGATTTTGGTCTGTTTACGCGTGCAGGTGCTGAGATTGGGGTAGCATCAACCAAGGCTTTTGTTGCTCAGACAGCTTGTATCTTTCTTCTTTCACTATTTTTGTGATCAAGAAGGAATCTAACAAAATGACGTCACGACCAGCTATTGCAATGATTCTTGGAAATACCTGATCTGATGGAAGAAATATTTGAACAAAAGAAACATATCCAATCTATTGGTGAAGAATTGAGTAAGTATACAGATATATTCTACTTAGGAAGATGGTATCAAGTACCTATTGCATTCGAGTGATCTCTCAAGATGAAAGAGATAAGTTATATCCACAGTGAAGCATATCCGGCAGGGGAGCTAAAGCATGGTCCTCTAGCTCTCATCGATGAGAATGTGCCTATCATTTTTTTGCATCCCAAGGATATGGTTTTTCATCACAACACAAGTTCACTCCAAGAAGTCAAAGCAAGGAAATGACTGATCTGTGAAGTGTGAGGAGATGGAGAAGACGCAGATTGGCATATCCCGTTGCCAGATACATTGGATGAGTTAAGTCCTTTTTTGACAGTAGTTGTTACACAGCTTTTGGCATACTATTGTGCCAAAAGACTTGGCAGAGATATTGATAAGCCAAGAAACCTAGCCAAATCAGTGACAGTGAAATAGTTGTAGAGTGTGATTTGTGATGAGAGTATGTCTTGCATTTATTGCAATATTTTTTACACATACTCTCACCTTATCAACTTATTTGATGGGTCACTAGCTCAGTTGGTTAGAGCAACGGACTCTTAATCCGCAGGTCCTGGGTTCGAATCCCAGGTGACCCATATCCATCTTACAAAAGAAATAACTGTGTGACTTACACAGATTTTTTTTACATAAAAAATTCTCTCTTGCACAAGAGACACAAACAAGTAAAAGAACGTATGTTCTTTATTGTGGAGTAAAAGGATGCTGTGAAAACCATCAGAAAAAGTATGGTGATTGGTAGACTGCAATAGCTTTTTCGCATCATGTGAAGTAATGAGAAGACCTGAACGAAAAGGAAAATGTGTGTGTGTCTGATGAGATATCATCGTTGCTGCTACCTATGAAGCCAAAGCTTTTGGGATTCGTACAGGGACACCTATGCGAGAGGCAAAAAAAATGTTGCCCAAAGATGTCATCTACTGTAAGCCTGATTTCGCTCACTACAAAGAGATCTCCAATCAGATTATGAGTCTGTTGCACTCACTAGCCAACAAAACAGAGGTGTTTAGTATAGACGAAGCATTTATCGATATTACATGATGGGACAAAAAGTATGATCTCAGCTATAGTGCATTGGCACAAAAACTACAACAAAAGATTCTCAAAGAAATAGGTATCCCTACATCTATCTGAATAGGTCCCACAAGGCTTTTAGCCAAGATGTTTGCTGATTTTCATAAACCACTCTGATACTTTGTTGCTCTGGACAAGGAGAGTATAGTGGAGGCGCTTGCATGATGTAAGCTAGGAGATATACCTTTTATTGGAAGGAAATCTCATGCGCGCTGGGACTATCTATGTTCTTCAGCCAAGGGTTTTGCTCTTTTGGATTATTCGTTGATCAAACAGAGGATGTGACGAAGTTGACTCAAGATATGGTGAGAGCTCAATGGTTACAGTATGTTCTATTTTGATCGTCAGAAAAAGCCACAATCTATTGTCAGAACGAGATCATTCAATCCACGTTTTACCAATGATGCCAAAGTCATTCGATCATATCTCCTTACTCACATCCAGCGTGCCTACGAGCAGTTGCTCTACCATCAAACCAAGGTAAAAAAAATAAGACTAATTATGAGAGATAAGTGATTTGCTCGTTTCGGTTGAGAAAAGATTTTGCCATTCCCAACGGATGACAAAGAAACAATACTTCTCGTAGCAAGAGAACTCTTTGAAAAGCTCCCTTTCAATGCTGTCTGGTATAGAACAGCAGGTATAAGCTTTTCTGAGCTTTCTGATGGACGTCATCATCAGCAATCATTATTTTCCAACCAAGTACATAAGACAACAACACCGTTACAAGAAATACTGCACAAGGTGAGAGAAAAATGTGGTACAGACTCAATCAAACGCGCAGTACGTTTCCAGAAAAAGAGAAAAATAAGATTTCAATAAAAATATTGATAAAAAACAAAAAGAATGTACAGTAGGCTATTTATCTTACATGATTGTCCATGAGAAGAGGTGCTAACTGAGTATCGGAAGAAATACTGAATTCTCCTCAAGCATTAGCTATGAGAGAAAGTCTGAGAACCTTACAGGATTCATCGAATGCTAGGTTAATTAGTGCGAAAATGCCTGAATATCGACTAACAGCACTATTGGAAGATAAAGAGTTTACACTGTTACGATACGCAGAGCTACTCAAAATTTCGAGAACTTGAGCAACAAATTATAAGAGCATCAACCTTTTTGGAGGTAAAAATATAACTGATATGAAATTCTCTTATTATACAGATGAATCAAGAACAGAGAAGGCAGTGTATAAAGGTAAAGCTGACCGCTTTATCATGGATATGAATAGACAAATGAGAGCTTCAAAGGTTCCTCACTGACATTTTATGATAGATGATATGAAAAAAGTCTTTAGAGATTATTTGGCTGAGTTTGCATCAACACTCATAGAAGAAGAAGATCAACAAGAGAAAGTTTTGGAAGAAGTCATCAAGGTGTGACTAACCAAGGCCCCTGGAAGAGGATGAAGATGAGCTACTCAAAAAAGAATTAGGAAGACACTAGCGCCAAAGAAGCCTACTACAAAGAGAGTTCCAAACCCACTCCCAAAAAAAGAGATGGAAGAGGCTTTGACTACTTCAAAATTCACAAAAGTAGCGTGGGACGAAAGAGTTCAAGGAATAGAAAATAATGAGTTGCAGCTATTTCTGAAACAAGTTGGAGAAAATTATCTGGAGAATCTAGAGAAATCTGCAAGAGCAAAAGACTATACGAAATACCATCAAATCTTAGCAGATATGTACGCATTCATAGTTATGACAGGAAAACGCAAAAAGATAGTATCCAATGACAGTATAAATCAATATCACACCTGAACACTCAAGGAACTACTTACCTGACTCAAGAAGTTGAAAGTGATACAACAACGTATTGCAGAGGGTTGAGCGCTGTTTGTTATGGAAAAAATGCTAACTACTCTCCGTCCTAATAAATTGGAAAATAATATCTAGGATGAGTGTTTCTGATAGCCACGATAGCATAGTGCCACCATTCCTTATCATATGGCTTAAATCAAGCACGAACCATAGATTCTCTCAAGAGTGCACGTAATGTCATAGGATTCATATCGATACTTGCGAATCATTTTTCTTCATAGCTCAGATACGCATCTGAACCATCCCATTCTCTTGTTCGTCACATTTCTTCAGCATGATGAGCTACTCACCATGTTTCAGTTCATGATCACACAACTCTTTCTGTATGAAATTCATCAAAGGTGCTCCCCATTCGTAGTTCGGTAACCTCTCCTTGTATATCTCTGAGTCAGAGAGTAAGATCGATGGCAGCTCCACGAGTATGGTCTCAACCATAAGTTATATAGACGGGACTAATTCATTGGTGCATAGCAGATTCAAAAAGATCAACAGATCCATCATAGGGTCTGTATACATCCTTGAGTATAAATACCAATTCATTTCATCCCAGTGCTTCTTTGAGTTGAGGAACATTATCGACAAACCATTGAACTTGGTCATATGCTTCTCGTATAGACGCTTCCATGCTTTTTTCTACTATTACTTTGGGTGCTTCATAGCTATCCAAGACTCTTCAAGCAAGATTTCTATCAGTAGCATAGACAGGATCTGTATAGATTCTATCATCATCTATTCGTTCAAAAAAGTGATAATAGTTGTCTGTGTCATCTTCACATGCAATCAAATTACAGTGAGTATCTCACCATTTTTCACAAATAGGAGCTCATGCAACACAAGCAAAGGCCAACGCGCGACGATCTAGAGCATTTTGTATCTTGATGGCTAGGGTCTGTGTGATATATTGTTTCTCACTATGTAGGTCAAATTGGAAATGATAACGTGACAAGCTAACCAAGAAACCATCTTGCACATCAGGATGAGCATTTTCAATAAGTGGGACTATCTTCTCAACTGCACTATCCAAAACAATGTCCAAATCTGCTGTATCTCTAGCTTGAAGAAATCAGAAGAAAAGTGTAGAAAGCATAAGTAGTATAAATCATTTTTTCATGAATAGTATAACAAGAACTAAATCAATCTTGAGTTTCATGAGCATTTTAATACTAATCAAATAACGTAATTCCAGCTTTCTTAGTATTTATAGTAGCGAAAGAAGATGATATGATTTCCAATAGGTGACGATAGTCTCGCACGTAAATGAATACCACGAATCAGTTACTGACTACTAGTAGTGAATATTTTGGTGTTCTTTTTCCAACAATCATTAGGAGGATACGAACTACAGTGATTTATTATGGAGTATGGATCTGTGCCAGATATGATCACCCAAGGACAGAATCTCGATGGGCTTTTTACCAGTATGTTTTTGCACGGCTGACGAGCACACTTGTTATGAAATATGCTTTTCTTGTGGGTGTTTGCAGATAATATTGAGCATCGTTTATGACATGTGAAATTCTTGCTCTTTTATGTAGCTTGATGATTAGCAGCATCATTGATACACATAGTTTTCAATCGATGAAGCATGGTACCAGCAATTGGTGCATCATGAGCTATATCTGCAGTATTGTGAGCATATATTAGTTATTTCCCTCAATCACAGATCAAAGTGATAGATATTTTGCGTGCCAAAGTTTTTCACATGCCAGCGCTGCACTTCCTCTGATACTGGATTGTTTTTCAACTAATAAGTGGTGTTGGTGCTATGGGAGTAGGTTCTGGTTGAGTAGCATGGCGAGCACATATAGGTTGATTCGCTTTCGGATTAGTTTTTGCATTGTTTAGTTGATGAAGTAGACCTACATTATGAAAAAGATACTAGGACTTTTGCTATGCCTAGCGCTAGTTGTCTCAAGCACAGCTCAGGCGAATCTCTATAGAGAAAATACTGTTGAGCCAGAAAATAACTACCAGCAGAACAACTATGATATTGCAGACATTTGTTTAGCACTAAAAACAATAGATACACCAACATTGTTTAAGCTCAAGGTACGTTTAGCAAAGATCAGATCAAACCAAGTATTGCAACAGACTATAAACCAATTGCAACTCTGTATCAATGAGATCATAGAGAGTAAAAGTGTGCAACAAGAAGTAGTACAAGAAATCTATGAAGATAAGGTTGTGGCACTTACCTTTGATGATGGGCCAAGCAAATACACCTATGATATCATCAATTCACTGAATCATTATCGTGCTAAGTGAACATTTTTTGTGCTTGGGAAAAATGCACAATACCATTATGATGCGATCAGGCTTATGACCATAGGAGGACACGAGGTCGCTAATCATGGATGGGATCATCATACTATGACAAAAATCAGCAAACAACACTATCTAGATCAACTCAGTCGAACAGACGGAGTGATAATTGATGCAGGAGGATATAACACTACAAGTATGAGACCAACATATGGTCAGATGACAAGAGAGCAACAAGATGTGACGAATAAACACATTGTCTACTGGGATTTAGATAGTAGAGATCGAGAGTTGAGAAATGCAGCTCGTATTCATGACAAAATAATGAATCAGGTATATAATTGATCCATTATACTCCTTCATGATATTCACAAAGAAACAGCAGAAGCAGTGCCATTACTCATAGAGTCATTGCAGAATGAATGATACAGGCTAGTGACCCTACATGAACTTTTGATCAATAGATATTGACCAAACCCACCAAAAATTATTAGATAATCTACTAACTCGTGAATGAATATAGACAACAAAAAAATAGTGTATATGCAAGAGACCATACTACAGTGGTATGAAGAGAATATGCGTGAACTGCCATGGAGAGAACTCATTGATCCTTATAAGATTTGGGTATCAGAAGTTATGTCACAGCAAACACAGATCACTAGAGTAATACCAAAGTATCATGCTTGGCTAGATAGACTACCAACAATAAAAGATGTAGTGGATGCAGACAAGCATACTATCCTTTCACTGTGGTCAGGGTTGGGTTATAACAATAGAGCTCTTCGTTTTCAGCAAGCGTTAACGATTGTACATGAAAAGTATAATTGAGTCGTTCCGGACAATGAGGAAGATCTCCTGCAATTGCCATGAGTAGGCCCCTATACAGCACATGCAATACTGGCTTTTGCATACAATAAGGAAGTGCCAGTGCTTGATATTAATATAAAAAGAGTCCTGATAACCATGTTGTGACTTTCAAGGGAAACCAAAGAGAAAGATCTACGTGATATTGCCATTGCATGCATCCCACCAGGTGAATCAAAAATACGACACAACGCACTTATGGACTACGGAGCTCTTGTACTCACAAGCAAAAAAACAGGTATCAAATCAGCAAAACAATCAAAATTTAAGTGATCTCGTCGCTGGGTGAGATGAGGTATTACGAAAGAATTAGTAAAACATAAGACAGTAGATGTTCAGGAGATGAGAAAGAAATTTCCTCATAAAGAATTTGATAGCATTCTTCATGATATGGTAAAAGATGGGCTATGAATTCTTTCATGATCATCAAAAAAAATGACAATAGCATAGATCGGAAAACAGCTTACTCATAGATGATTTTTTGTCACCCCAAAACTGCATTATCACCTTGCAATCTTTGGTGCTATTGCTAGGCTAATAAGGTTTTATTGTAGACATATTTTTGCATGAAAAATAAAATTCCAACGGGAAACTTACCAAAGGGCATGAAAGTATTCAAACTGAATCTTTGATATGTGATTATTGTAGCTATCGCATTAGCTGTATGGCGATTCTTTAGCTGACTCTGACAAGATGAGACTGAAAACACTCAGCTGCAATCATATATTGTAGATGAGCAGGTAGAGTTGAATCTTAATGATTTTCTCACGCAATATGCATCAGGGTGATTTGCGAGAGTTGAGCTAGAGGACGAAATTCAACTCAAGTGATACCAGAAAACAGATAAGATTGTTAATGATCTTAACCTTCCTCCATGGACACTTTCCAAAAGCACAGACCCAGTGTTCAATATGTTTCTTGCCAAAAAATCAAAAGAAACATCTCTAACAGATTTGGGAATAGATCCTACATGACCGACAGAAGTGATAGTACGTTACACAGAGAGAAATGGGTTGGTAGCTTTTTTTGTAGATCAATTGTTGCCATTGCTTCTCTTTGTCTGACTGTTTGTGCTACTCTTCAGATTCTTAGGGCCCAAATGATGAGGGATGCCATTTGGGATGAGTGCTGGTAAGCTTAACACAAAATCTGACAGTGATACAAAATTTTCTGATATAGCTGGTATGGATGAAGTGAAAGAAGAACTCGTAGAGATAATAGATTTTCTTAAAAACCCCGATAAATATCACAAGGTATGAGCAAGACCACCAAAGTGAGTACTGCTCTATGGAGAACCATGATCAGGTAAGACACTCTTAGCTAGAGCTGTTGCAGGTGAAGCCAATGTAGCGTTTTTCTCTGCATCAGGTTCAGAGTTTATGGAAATGCTTGTAGGAATGTGAGCATCCAAGGTAAGACAACTATTCGGTAAGGCAAAAACAGCAGGTAAGGCAATCATCTTTATTGATGAGATAGATGCGATTGGAAAAAAGAGAGGTGGTTGACACACATGAGGACATCAGGAACAGGAGCAAACGCTCAATCAGATACTAACAGAAATGGATGGTTTTGATCGTAATACCAATATCGTAGTGATGGCGGCAACCAACAGACCGGATACTTTAGACAAAGCACTTTTGCGTGCAGGAAGGTTTGATCGTAAGGTATATGTTGGAAGACCAACATTAGAAGAGAGAAAGCTGATTTTTGAATACTATCTAAGTAAAAAGAAAGTAGCAAAAGATGTCGTTATTGATTCTATCGCAAAGAGAACAAGTGGTTTTGTGTGAGCAGATATAGAAAACATAGTAAATGAAGCAGCATTGAAGGTAGCAAAAGATGATAGAAACGAACTCACAAATGACGACTTCGAATATGCATTAGAAAAACTAGTAATGTGACCAGAAAAGAAGATTAAATCTCTTAAGGAAAAGGAAAGAAATATTGTTACTTATCATGAGTTGTGACATGCTGTTACTGCACATGAATTACCAAACGCTGATCCAGTGGAAAAGATATCTATAGTGTCACGTGGTCAAGCATTGGGTGTTACATGGATGATGCCTGAAGAAGATGTATACCTTCACTCAAAAGCTAAATTCCTAGATGATGCAGTCACTCTGTTGGGTGGACGTGCAGCGGAAGAAATATTCTTTGGACGTGAAGAGATTACAACGGGAGCTTCAAATGATTTCCAAAGAGCTACCAAAATGATCTCAGATCTAGTGGTCAAATATGGAATGGATGAGGATCTATGACCGGTCATGTATCAAAACGCTGAATGAACAGGTTATGAAATGTATAGACCATACTCGGAGAAGACAGCAGAGTTGATCGACAAGAAAATTAAGTGATACCTCGAAGATGCATACGAGAAAGCAAAGAAAATTCTCACAAAAAGAAAATCAGATATAGAGATGATGGCAAAGGTTTTATTAAAGAAAGAATACCTCACAAAAGACGAGTTTGAGCTTTTGATGACAGATGTTAGCAATGCTGACAAGATGATAGCAGATTATGATAAGGAGATGGCCAAAAAGAAAAAAACTGACAAGAAAACTGCAGCAAAAACAAAAAAGAAAATGAAGTCAAAAAAGATTGCCAAATCATAGAGTAATACTAATGCTGTTAACACTATTTATGATTGCTAATAAGTACACAATCTCTACAGTAATGTAAATTATCCTTACATCTACCGACATTATGTCAAATACCGTCTATGTACTAGATCGATATATAAATAAATACTTCAAATTGGATAATGTTCCAGATGAAATTCTTGCTGAAAAGAAAGCATGAACTAAGTTTGTCTATGAATATGAAGAAAAAGGAAGAAAGAAAATGTCGACAGGAACATATACAGGACATACAGTAGAAACGGATATGCTAGCAAAATTTGTAAGACCATTAGAGTTTAAAGAAAAAGAATTCTTTGATGAAAAGCAAATAGAGGTTCGCAAGCATTTTCCATTATTCAAAAAAGAATTTAGAGAAAAATTCAAGTGAGCAATACCAGTCACATCTAGGTATCAAATTTTTTCACGTCAAATGTATTTTTACTTCCATAGTGAAGAGAGGTATCAGTTTTGAGATTTTGTGCAAAAATTTCAGCAAAAAGTAGATTCAGCTGTCTTTTTTTTCCAGATCGGAGCAAGGGACATGATCAAACTTTCACATGCAACTGATGATATTGTATGATGTAATGGTAAAAACCTTTGTTGCAAGAGTACAAGACCGCTACCTTCAGTAGACATAGAAGCAGTATTGATACAGCAACTAGAATGAAGAGATATAGAAAGATTAAAGTGACGTTGTGGTAAATTAAAATGTAGTGTTATCTACGAAGTTGCAGATTATATTGCAGAGACAAAAAACTTCCCAGCAAAAGGACAAAAAGTTGAGTGTCCATCATGCGATGTATGCTGAGTGATGACATCATTTAATGTAAATACTAGAGAAGTAGTAATTAGAACAGAGGAGTGATGAAGATTTAGATTGGCACTTGACGATATAGTCTGGAGCAAAGAAGACAAAGCAAAGATTGAACAAGCAAGAAAAAGGAATCACGGAAGACCACGTAGACACGATAAAAGATCAGCCAAAACACCAACAAAAGGTCCAATGAAAAAACCAGTGCCAAACAAAAAAGAAATAAAAAAGTAATAATTCTACTTTTTATGCAATTGGAAAAACAAGATGAGATTATGAACTGAGTTATGGGTATGGATAGTAGTGACTGGAGTATTGTTTATTATTCCCCTTTCTATTCTTATACAAAAAGCACTTAACGAATTAATGAAGAAAAAGAAGAAGGCAGTATCTTTCGTTCAAAAAAGCACAACATGAGAAACACCTTCTCCAACCATCGATACAACGAGTGATCTACAAAAACCAGTAGAGAAAGAGGAAGTAAAAATAGAAAGTGTTGATCCATTTGAGCTTGCCAAAGCAGAGACTACATCAGAAGAGTCACAGCCTGCAAAAGAAAAGTCTGAAAGCAAGAGACATGAAGATCAGGAAAAACTTGATCAACTAATGACGGAAGCTAAACGTTTAGTGGATAGAGACCCAGCTAGTCATGAAAGAAAACTAGTAGAGTGATTGTCGTTAGCGCCACAAGATATGGGATTTCTTTCAATGCTGACAGATCACTATTTTCAAACTGGTGAACACAAGAAGGCGCTATCACTCCTAAAGAGAATCCTTGATCAAGATAAAGACAACCACAAAGCACTTCGACAGATGTGAGAAATATACTTGGCACAGTGAGATGTTCAAACAGCTGAGATTATGATAGAAAAAGCTGTCAAAAGAAGTAAAGACAATCCAAAATACCTCTACTCTCTGGTAGACATCAAATATAACACTAATAGTATCGATGATGCGATCTTTCTCGTTGAGAAGATACTTAAACTAAGACCAAGCAACGTAGAGTATTTGACTGCTGCAGCTATGTTGTATGAAGCTCATTGAGATAAAGTCAAAGCTAAAAAGTACTTTTTTGAAATACTACAACATGATCCGGAAAATCGTGTTGCAAAGAAAAAACTGATTCAGTACAAATAACTAATTTTACGTATTCTCTTAAACATACACTATGTCAGCAAAGAAAACCACAATGAAGATACTCACTATATTCATCATAGTAATATTTTTACTGGCAACAGGAGGAATTGTTGTTCTCTATCTTTCTCAACCAACACCAGAATGATATAACGAATATAGATCACAAGACGACGCACTTGAACAAGAAGTGATCGATCAGGTATTACCTGTAGAAGAAGTAGAAGACTTCACATGAAGTTTAGAAGAGTTCTGGCAGTAGTTACAATCTTACCTTATCTTTCTTCTAGTATACAACATGAAACTTCTTGTACAATCATCTCAGAGACACGCAAAAATGCGTGCGCACACAGCAACTCATCTTTTGCATGCGGAGCTAGAGAAAATTTTCCCTATGACCAAACAAGCATGATCATTGGTGGAGGAGGACTATACTAGATTTGATTTCGTTTCAGATAGGGCATTGTCGGTTGATGAAATCAAAGCAATAGAAGAGTCTATCAACTGACTGATTAAGTGATGATTTCCAGTCCATGTAAAGGAACACTCGTATGACGAAGCAATCGCACTATGAGCTAAGGCATTTTTTGAGGAAAAGTATGCAGATACAGTACGTGTTGTAACAGTAGAGTGATGAGAATGATCATTGGTATCAATCGAATTATGTGGTGGGACACATGTATCAAACACAAGTCACATAGGTGCTTTCAAGATTGTTCAACAAGAAGCTGTAGCTGCATGAACTAAAAGGATTGTAGCTGTCACATGACCATGAGTAACAAACGAGATGCAAAAAATAACAGACAAGCTAGCTAGTTATGCAAACTTGTTGGATGTACCAGTAGCTCAGTTAGACAAGAAGATAGAGAAAATACTCAAGGAGCATAAGTCTATGCAAGAATCCATAGAATCATTACAAGTAAAACTTCTTAGTACAGAACTAGAAGCACTATGAGGTACGAGCAATGATGCATTCGATCATGTCATAGAAATTCCTTCTGCACTATTATCAATTGGTTTCAAACAAATAGTAGGAGAAGCAAAGAAACATTTTGTGAATCAAAGCTTATTATTGAGGTCTGCAGAATGACAATTTGCATTAGTGTCTGGATCTGATAGCTTTAGCGTCAAAGAGCGAGCGCAGACCAAGGGATTGAAGTGAGGTTGATCTGATTGATTGTTTCAGTGAAAGGACACTACGATACTTGATCACTAGTTGACATAAAGTGAAATATGTGTAAATTATGAATAAAGGATTTATTCATTGTTTTCTGATGGGCGAATTAAAGAATCATATTGTGCTAAAAAGTAGATTAAAGGAAGCTGGTCGTGCACGAAAGAAAGATACTGAACTTCTTCAGAATTTGCAAAATCTATGATACGATACCACGTGACTCAAGACAGATTTAACAAACGCCCTCAATGAGAAGATAAGAAAACTTTGGCTAGAAGAGCAGGATAGAGACTTTGAACGTATCTTACCCAAAGTAAAAAAACTAGAAGGAACACCTGAATGAAGATGAATTCAACTGAGCAAGGCACAAGATAGTAAGTATATCACTATGCTGAAGGTTTTTTCTTCATATCAGGATTATTATACAATCATAGAAGAATTATCAACACAACTATCGGAAGATTGAAGTGATAAGTTAACCAAAGAATTGGTTTTATGAACAAAAATTGATTTCAAAAAGATACCACAGTGATTTCGGACCAAACATAGCATACTTGCTGAAGATTGACCTATAGGAGTCAAACAGTTATTTGTAGATAGTGAACCGCTACTCTATTTGGATGATAAATACAGAAGAACAACAAGGATTCTTTATACTACTGAGTGAACTGTACTGAGTAGAAGAACCAACAAGAAGCTGATGAAGTTTGTAAATCCAACACAAGCAGAGAAGAGGAAGTTCGAGCTGAATCATATACTTAATTCCCATGGTGATGAGTTTGCTGCCATCAGAGCACAGAAATTTATCTCTGAGAAGGCGCAGCAATGAGTAAGTTTCTATAACTGAGTAGCCAAGGCTGTTCAAAAAGTAATGGCAGATATCAATGCAGAAATCATGAGAAAGAAAAAATGAGAATGAATTGATGAAGAGATCGCTTGAGAGATACAAGAGAAGCTAGCTATAATCCAGCAAGACCTATCTACTAAGAAAAATTACGAGGCCGCTAGAGCAGCAGTTCGTGCATTGTACAAGTGGGTAGTTCCCAATGGTAGGCTCTACCAAAGTCTTTATGGTGCATCAAACGATGTCTCAAGAAGAGTAGCAGAGCTATCACATATGTTTGTTACTATTGATCTCCAGAAAAATGGGATGGAACAAAGACTAGAAAGATCCAAAGATGGCATGCATAGATTACGAACCTCACTCCTAGAGCACGAGAAAAAAGGATCTGATGCAAATACTTGGCAGAACAGAATCATTCAATTATATAAAGAGAATAAATTACCAGGAAAGACAATTAGTCAGCCTCGAAAAGGTTATTTACACCAATTAGTTAAGGCAAAAAAGCTGAGTAATATACATCTCAAAACGCTGATTGCTCTACAACAACTACATGCCCAAACATACGAACGACAAGATCATATAGCTTTTGATTCTGAGTTCGCATTAGAACTGAGCGAGCTACAAGCTCACTTTGATGACATGGTTGGCATAACAACAACCTACAATGAGCTAAAGACACTTAAGAAGAATGATGCATCTTATGAAGATCTGAAAGATACATTACTAGCTTATAGAGCAGATATAGAACAGTATATCAACATCACACTAAAATAGTGAAATGTCAACTATTGCTTGCATTGTTACATACTTTTTGTATTAACAGATCGAAAACATAATTATTACTAACAGAACCGGGTGAAATTAAGCTGCTTCATACTTAGTATGATCCAGTCCAGGGGTTTGGTTGCAAAAGCAGCAAGTGGCAATCCATAAGTGAATACTTATGCATCCACAAAACAAAAAATGGCGCACCGATATTAGGTGTATTATACTATGAGAAACAAGAAAAACGAAACAGTTGTTTTAACTAAGGGAGGAAGAACCGCTCACAAGTTTACAAAGAATATCAGAGATGGAATTCTAATAGTAAACTTTTTGGATAGTGATGTATCGAATGATTTGCTAGAGTTCCTTAAGGGAGGCAAACGTTCATTATTAGCTATCTATGAAAATGTCTTCCCGAAAGAGATTCGAATCAGAACAGCATTGTCAGTCTTCTGGGCAAATCAAGTTATTGAAAAAAACAAGAACTCTTATCAGTTGACAGCTGATTATCAGGAAAAGTTTAATTTGATGCTTAGATTCAAGGAAGAACGTAAAGCAATTATGGCATTGAACAATAAAGTTGCCCAAAGAATCGTGTATGAACTGTTACCAAGTGTCGAAGAGGTCGATCTGAGCCTTAATCAGCTTTACAAGAAGTCAATGAGCTTGCCAGTTGGAGAGTCTAAGCGTAGACCTTCCAAGCTAGTTATTGAAAAGCATCTAAGCATACTTATTGCTGCAGGAATAGTTGGCAAGAGTAAAAAGAGGTTCTACCTGAATGTCTTCAGAATAACGGAGATTGAGCACCTTATCAATGGTGAAGCCTTCATTAAAGACTCAGATGAATAGCTGAATAGAAAGCATTAAAATCAAATATGTAACTATTATTTTTTGCTAGGAGGTAAGCCTTCTAGCAAAAAAAACGTCAAAAAAATTATGCAATCCAATATGAATACAGTAGTTCTGAACGCAACATATGAGCCAATCAGTTGACGTCAACCAATGTTAGCTTTTCATAGTGAGCAATTTTTTCTTCAAGAGTCTCAATCTTTCCGTAGAGCAATTCTTGTGATCAGATGAAACTAGCGATTCCATCGGTAGTCTCTAGTCACATTTGTAATCATCAAATTTTATACCCCAATGCATTATCAAACTCCTTTTGTGATATATCTCATTGTGCTATACGATCAGCTTCTTCATAGATTCTGTTCTTAGCAAAATCAAATCTATCCTTGTCCATTCATGCACGGAAATAGAAACAACCATCAAAAGTATCAGAGCTATGTCCTCATCAGATATAATAACACAGTCCTTCTTTTTCTCTTACTTCTTGGAACAATCTAGAGGAGAAATTTCCAGCAAAGATGAGACCTAATATATTTGCGGCATATTTTCTAGGATCATTACTTGTAAATCATGGAGCCGACATTACTAGATGACTTTGCTGCGTATCTTTCGTAAAAAATGATTCTTTCTCTTGAGGATAGTGTTGTGTATATGGAGGTTTTTTCAGTGTTTTGTTGTGTGGCAATTCAGAAAAAACTTCCCCTAATTGATTGATAAGTAACTTTTTATCTGGTATATTTCCAGAAACAACAATGACTAAATTATCTTTGGTATAGAGACTATTTTTATGTTCAAATAGGTCCTCTTGAGTAAATGATTGGACGTTTTCTTTGGTTCAAATTACTGGTCGTCAGTAGCTAGTATCTCCATAATACCATTCTCTCCATTTAGTCATGACTTGTCTTTGTGGATCATCTTCGTACATGGCAATTTCTTGAAGGACTACCCCCTTCTCTTTTTCAACTTCTTTTGCAGGAAAACGTGCATAGACCATCATATCTCATAGGACATCAATAGCAGTAGAGAGATGCTTCGGAGGACATTTGACATAATAACCAGCGTATTCATCAGATGTATATGCATTGAAGTCTCATCAAAAACGCTCTACTTCCATCATCACATCTGCTGCTGTTGTATATTTTTTTCATCACTTGAAAAACATATGTTCTAAGAAGTGACTTAGTCCGCTGGTTTTTTTATTTTCATAAATACTTCATGCTTTTACCATTATCTCAATAGTAACACTGTTAGATGCAGGTAGATCTACAAGAAGACAATGTAGTCAATCAATAGTATGTTTGCTATAGTTCATAGTATACTGCTAAGATGATAAAGTTCTTTTTATTAGTTCGATGAATGAGGTTATATCTGATTCATAGTGCTCAACAAAGTATCTCAAATCATAGGTAAACATATCTGGATACTGAGCAATTTCTTCTTTGAGATCTTCTAGATCATAGTAGAGAATTCACATAGCCTCTCTATCAACATTTTTGAGTCTTCCACCATAGACACCAAAATACAGGTATACCTTATTTGCAATTGTTATGGTTTCCCCTGCAAGTTCTTTTTTCATAGGAACTGTGTCTGTATCTACATGACTGATCACTGCCAGGGTTTTTGTGTAGTCTTTCAGCAAGTGAAGTCTTTGTTCAAAATCTTCATCTTCCTTTACCACAATGCTCGGACATTGTAGCTCTTCTACAGTTTCAACCATAACGGTATAATCGATCGGATCACCATATTGGACATGCCCTCATACAGTCTTATCCATAAGTCATGGGTTATGATTTTTGTGTTTGGCTCTTTTTTGAATAATCAGCTCACCTGTTTCGTTGAATAAGAGTATATCAACTATACTCACAGCCATAGTAGACGTTCAATCTTCTTTGAACTGTGTAGTCTGCTCTTCATAGAATTTTTTTCTATCATAGGAGACAGATCATTTATGCTTATTTCCCAAAAACCATGCTACTATTTGCTCTGACATGCATGCAATTATTTAATAAAATTATTGTTGAAACTTGATAATATCATTGATGAATAAGTCCATTTCATCTCAATAAGTCTCTAAGAAATAGGCAAAGTCATTCGTGTAGAGGTCGGGGTATTTTGAAATTTCTGCACGTATTTCTTCCATAGAGTACCTGAGAATCCCCTTAGCTTCTTTGTCTATAGTTCTCGTGCTTCACCCATAGACGCCAAAATAAAGGTGGAATTTTTTGGGTACTTTGACTGCTCATACATCAAACAGTTGGGTAAACATATGTGTATTGCAATCTACATATCTAATAAGTCATACTGTGTGTAGATAATTTTTCAGTACGTAAAGTTTATCCAAAAACTCATTGCGTCAGTGTACAACAAAGGACGGAACTTCAAGCTCCTGTACAGTTTCTAACATAACAGAGTGGTCCGGTGTATCTCAGACACGGATGTGTCAACCGATAGATTTGTCTAAGAGATTAGCATTATGTTTTTTCTCAGATGCTCTCTTTTGGACTATCATTTCGCCTTCTAGGTTGAAGAGTATAACCTGTATTACTTCTACTGATCTATTGGGTTCTTTTCATTCCTCATGTGCTTTCAATATTCCATCATAATATTCTGTTCTCTCCATGGGGTGGAGCATTCTCTCGTTTTCATTGATGGCATAGGTATTAACAAATTCTTTCGACATATGTGGAATGGTATATAAATTAGGTTAATCAAATAATCTTATCTTTTACATCAGAAAGCGTTCAATCTGCTTGTATATCTCATTTGTGCATCACAAGCACACGATCGACAAATTCTAGTACAAAAGGACGATGAGATATGACAACAAGTGTCTTGTTTTTGCAGTGCTCAAAGATATGGGCTAAGATATCTTTTTCTAATTGAAGATCAAGGTTGGAAGTGGGTTCGTCCAATAAGATCAAATCATAATCAAAAACAAAAACTCTTGCCAAAGCTAATCTCTGTTTTTCTCCTCAAGAGAGGAGTATACCACGCTCTCAGACAATAGTATCTAAGGTGAGGTTTGTCAGTCATACTTTTTCTAGCACAGAAAGCAGATAGAGGTCATCGACAGATTGATCCAATGTCAGATTTTCTCTTACAGAGCCATCAAAGACAAGGGGTTCTTGATAAAAGTATCATACACGCCTAAATATTGATGTATAGTTTATACTAGAGAGATCTATGCCTCATATGCGTATATCTCCCTCAAGAGGTATAACCATTTTTGTTAACATTTTGAAGAGCGTTGATTTTCAACTTCAGCTTCTTCAGACAATCGCCACACTTTCGAGTGGCCTTAATGTGAGATTGAAATCTTCAAAGAGATAGTCAGATGTGTGGTCAGGATCAGTATTTTCATAAGCAAAGTGGATACTATTGAATGTTATAGGATAGAGAAACGACTGTGCATCTTTATCAGCTTGGTCAAGCATGTTTGTTGTGTCTTGATAGACCAGTGCATCTCATACTAGTTGATCAAATCTATGGAGTGAGGTCAATTTTTCTGCCAATTCAGCGACGAATATCCCAAAACGATAGAATTGACTACGAGCAAAAGCGATAAGTAAAAAGATAAAGAAGAATGTATCCAGTTCAAAATTTCAAACGAGAACTTGCTTACCAAAATACCCTAGCGCAACTATAAGCAGTATAATCAACATGAAGTTGGCCATACTGGCGATACCATTAAACCAGAATTTTATATAGGTATAATTATTGATTCTTTCTGTACCAATGAGACGAAGCGTATCTAGTTCTCTATCCTTGATGTTATATATCTTAAGTAGGAGAAAGTTCATAAGTATTTTAGAAGTTTGTTTGATGTATGATTCATTCAGGTCTTTATCTCTATTTCTTGCCTGTGCAAATTTTCTAAATGCAACTTTCTGAGAAAAGTATAAGACAAAACCAGCTATCAGAAAGAAAACAACAAAAAAGATATTCTCAATCGATAAAATAAGCACTATCGCAATAAGATTAACTAGTAGACTAATAACGTGATTGATTCATTCATAAATTAGATAGGAATATGCTTCCATCCCACTATGTATGATTTGAAACAATTTACCACTACCCAGTTTTGCTAGATCTGTAT
>JAHDGZ010000040.1 GCA_020631605.1 bacterium | reverse complement strand
CAGAAACACAGATTCACGTGTCAGAACCAGACACCTGAGGAGCAAGATCTTCATCGATAGTTCAATCACAGTTGTTATCTATTCAGTCACACGTATCGTTAGCCCCAGGATAGATTGTATTGTCTGAGTCATCGCAATCCTCATAGTCACAAAATCAGTCTTGGTCATTGTCCAAACATCCAAGAGTGTGTACTACAGAAGATTCGTTGTTCCCGGTAAATGAATCAGTTGTTGTAGAGGTGATGTATGCAGTATTTGTTACCATAGATCATGAAAGTCAGTTCACGATGCCAGTAAGAGTGATGCTTCCTGTTTGATTTGGTAGTAAATCTCCCGACCAAATGACTCATGAGACTCAAGAAAGTCCAACTCATCATATATCTGATAGGAATACTCACTGGGCTATATCTGGTCAGTTGTTTCCGAAAGAGATGAGATAGCTGATGCTATCACCGCTATAGTTTCCTCAGGAAAGATATTCTTTGATAACATAAGGATCAGATACAAAAGGTAAGATCTCTGTAGAAAAGGATCAGGTATTGCTTACTGATCAAGATTCGTTGTTCGCAGAGACTACAGCTGTGTTAGTATGTCAACTTCACGGCAGACCAACAAGACTACCTGTAATAGTTAGAGAGAATGATTCTCCGCTCATTAGCGATCAAATTGTCCATGTGTCATCTCCTGTGCTAGGCAAAAGGGATGAGCTAGTATAGGAAAATCAACTCGGGTATGTTTCCTCTATGACAACTCCAGATGCGGCGCTCGGTCAGTGATTAGTGATGATAATATTGTAGCTAACGATATCTCCACTCTGAGCCGTAGCAGATCATAGCTTGGATATTCCTAGGTCAGCATAGCTAGGCTCAACAACAACCGTAGCTCAGATAAAGCTAAGATGTTCAGTTTCTCCGTCGTCAGTACCATCGGTAGTATCATCATCTCCAACAACAATCATAAAGTAGGCAATATCCTCATTTTGATCATTATGAAAACCTATCCATCTTGTGGTCCTATTTCCACATCATCTATAGCTGTCATTGACTGGTGCTCCACAAAGAGACTGATCCAAAGTTGATGTGTTGATTATTCCACTATTCACGACATTCTCATTGCTATCAAAGAGATAGAAGAGTGCAGGCTCTCAACCACCATCGGTTCTTGTTTCTACGTCACCAATCCATACTCAAAAACCATCAATTGAATCAGTAAATTCAAAGAGTATAGCATTTTTGCTAGATCCAAGTCATGTAGTTTCATTCCAGTATGCTTCGTTTGCATTATAGAGAGAGTTCGGTTTTGGTGATGAATCCTGCATGGTGGTTGCAGTGCTTGATCAGAGCTTAGCCGGTGTAGTGTGAACGGTGCCCGTAGTTGTGTTATCCCAATTTCTAAGAGATACATTGACCGTTTGATCTATGAAAGTCATTGGTAAGACAAGAGGGAAGGGCGTGCTTTGTCATGAAAATGAGTATACCTCAAAGTTACTACCTAGTGGAAAGAGAGTTCTCCATCAATCATCAAGTAAATCAACAGCGTCTCTAGAGGCTACTCATGTTCCACCAATCTCATTAGTGTTAATAACTGTTGCAGCAGAAACAAACTGAAGTCCACCAATGATGAATAAAAGTACGAAAAGAGCTTTTTTAAACATAGGGTAGCTAGAAAGAATAAACAATAAGTATTTATATCTAGGGTAGCAAAGTATGTCAAAATTAGCGAGTGTTTTTGATCTTGTGTCTTTACATACGATAATCTTGAGATACGGCTAGCTATTGGTATTCTCATAAAAATGTTGGTGTAGAAAATTTTTTATAGCAAAATAGGATATGATAGAGAGGGTTCTAAAGCAATATGGCATGTCAGAAAAAGAAGTTGATGTGTATCTACAGTTGACAGAACTGGGGCAGGCGCCTGTCAGTGCAGTGGCAAGGAAATTAGGACAAAACAGAGTAACTGTTTATTCTATACTCAAGAAATTGGAAAATGAATGAGTAGTGCACTCAATACAGAAGTGAAATACAGCATATTATGCAGCAGTAAGTCCCGAAGTCTTGATAGAAAAAGTTGATGACTTGCGTAATGATTTGGAAACAGTTTTGCCTACGTTGATGGCAATGTCTCATAAGCATGGCAATAAGCCCAAAGCTAAGTTGTATGATGGAATTCAATGACTCAAGACAGCGTACAATGAAATCGTGGCATCTAGTGAAAAATCTGAAAACAGAGAGTATCTATGTTTTACTGGTGCAGCAGAAATAGATCCCGAATTTGAAAAATATCTACTCAATGAATTCAAGTCAAAGAGAATGAAAAAGGACTTCGTGACCAAGGCGATAGTGACAAAAGCAGATACCGCCTACAATACTTATACAAAACAAAATCATGAGTATATTGAGATAGATAGTCCGTTGTTTGAGTTGTGAAATGAAATAGTTCTCTATGATAGTAACAAAGTTGCTGTGTTGATGTACTGATCATGAGAAATGTCTGCATTGATCATTGAAAGTGTAACCTTACACAATGGGCTCAAAAGTATGTTTCAGTTTATGTGGTCAGCTTATCAGAGTAGTTAGTGATTTTTTGTCATCATGGATGCAAATAAGTATACTTATAGTGGGCATTTAGTAGCTCCATGTCACGATGAGAAAAAAAATAAATCTTTTTTCTAAGAAAAACTTTGAACAGTATCTAAAGGTGAAAAAGTGATGAGCTAAGGCGACATCAGAAGTTTTACCCTTTGATCAGTCTTCAGTTTTTTATGTTGGACAAATTTTTGAAGAAAATCATGACAACCAAAATACAGAAGGAGACGAAGCAGAGAAAAAAAGACGTAGTATTTACTCTAAAGAGTTTTTCGAATGATTTCTCAAGACACTATCATGAGTATCACAGAAGGGACAAAAAATACATATAAAAGACTGCTCAGAGGTGAGTAGGATATTAAATGATTTGCCTGATTGATTGACTCAAGAGAGACAGTCAAAGAGAATGAATCACTACATATTGAATAATGTTCCAGAGAGAGAAGAAGACATCAAAATAGAGAATCTGTCAGAATCACATCCAGAGTTGTTAAGTTTTTTGACAGAGTTCAAAGAGAGTTGTTCTATTAAGGAGACAGAGCTCAAAAAGAGTACTGACATAAGTTCTAGTAAAGATATTTTTAGCCACTTAGCGTACCTGTTTGCATACAATCTGCAGTTCCAGAAGATGATAATATATAGGGCAATGACCAAAAGACAAAAAGAGGCTCTTGAGTGAAAAGATCCAGCGGTGTTGCCAAGCTCATATTATGCGCTAGTAGAGGCAGCTATACGTCTCTATGATTTTCTAGAGTGATGAGTAGAGTTTCATGGATGAGCCAGTGTACAGTATAGATTTGATGGGATTATCAATAAGATGCTCAAATGAAGTGTGAAAAAAGGTTCTCCCGAATTGCATAAGTATATACAGCAAAAGATGGTGAGAAAAGAGGTGTTGGGAAGTTTTCATTTTGATCATGACGCATTCAATCTCACTAAAGAAAGAGCGAAAAGAAGATCTCAATTAGCTGTATTGGCGGCATGAGTGTCACTGGTATTGTTTTGAGCTCTTGCCTACAGGTCATGGGATTCGATGATCAAGAAGAATAAAAAAGATGAGGCAATTGCAGAGGTGCTTATGACAAAAATTTGAGATAAATCTATCGAGAAACGAAAATATACTGATAGTGATACAACGGACATGCAAAGAACAAAAAGGGCAAGAAAATTGGCATCGAACATCTATGATCGTATTGTGCTCCGTTATGGAGAAGGTGAGAATAAGTTGGACGAAGATGCTATCGCTATGGTGGTGTATAGATTGATAGAAGAATGAAAACGACGTGCTTTTGACATAAACAGAATTGATACTTATCACAAACATCTTGATGATTTTATAGACGTGCATATGCTTGATGAAATGGGTGTTTATTTTATGGAAAAAGATGTTCCTACAATGCCAAATAAGGCTATAAGGGATGTGCAGACCTGACGTTGAAATATGTACGCTGCAGTCAAAAACACGTTAGAAAAGAGATTGGAGAGAGATGACGTTGAGCTTATTATCTTTGGTGAGCATCAGCATAGCATAGTTTGATGAGGATTCAATGATGGAAAAAACATAGGTTCATTGAGTTCCGGGACGAAAATTAAATTTGAATATGATACAGAAGTTTTGATTGGATCTCTAGATGGAGATGTTTTTAGTGATAAGGTATGACAAGATGTCGCAATGGAACTTCTTATGACTCCCGAAAACAAAAAGACGAGAATCAAAGTAAAGGGGAGGTTGTATACTATTTTCCAAGCTTATTTTGATGAAGCTATGAATGATTGTTTTGTTAACGAATTATTGACTGATAAGGAGAAGTTTTGGGATTGATGATATGAGTTGACTGATGAAGATATAGACGAAATGACTTTTAATATAGCGATTAGATACAATGATTTGCATAAAGAAGACTTACTAGCTCCCTTTCGTAATCTCTACAAATACAAGTACGCGCTCCAAAATTTTTCTTCACTGAATGCTGACGATGGTGAAATCCTAGATGTTGAGGAGTTTAGTGCTCTTGTTGACAAGCACACATGACTGGTTGATCATGACTGGCAATGACCTCTGAATCTTTTCTCATTTACTTACGATGCTAAGCAATATGCCTATCTCCACATTAGAACGGTGACTAGCGACCTCTCTAGTTACGATGTTGTGAAGTGACAGAAACACACACAATATCTATTAGAATTGCGAGATAAATTCTGTATGTAGAAGAAAATCTACTATACTTTACGTAAAAGTATCCTTGAAATAAAATATCTAAAAGTCAATACTTGGGCATCTGGCGACATCTGTCGTAGATGCTTTAAATGTTATATCAGGTGATGAAAAAATCAATGTTGGCTTTGTTGGTGATTCTGTGATTACCACTAGTAATGATGTGATGTTCTCAACAGAAAGATACTCACATGGCAGGAGATGTAGAAAAAAATGTACAAAAAATTAAAATTGGAGTGATAGCGCCATTGTCATGACCTGCCGCTACCTTTGGTGAAGATGCAATCAATGCGATTGAGGATGGTTTAAGTACATTTAGTAGTGACTCAGTTGAGATAGAGTTGGTGGTAGAAGATGGTAAATGTGGAGCCAAAGATTCTGTTGCCGCAGTACAAAAACTAATCAATGCAGACAAAGTAAACTTTATCATAGGTGGAGCATGTTCCGGAGAAACAACAGCAGCAGGAAAAATTGCTCAGCAACAAAATGTCCTCATGTTGTCCCCTACAGCAAGTGCCCCAGATATTTCAAACATCGGAGATTATGTCTTTAGATTTTGGAATGATGCACATGCTTCGGTCACATGAGCATGATATCTGAATAAAAAATTTGATAGAATAGCACTTTTGGTAGAAAATACTGACTATGCTCAGTGAATAGCCCAGAAGTTAAGTTCATTGTATGATGGAGAGATTGTGCTCGAGAGAAATTTCGGATCTGAAGAAAAAGATTTTGCTATACTTGCTAAACAAATAGCTCAGAAGCAATGATCTATTGATGGAATTGTACTAATCAATCAGTCTGAAGCGTCAGGAGCAAATGTTATCAAGGCGTTTGAGTGAGAGTGATTACTCAATGCATATAAGGGTAAAATAATGGGTGCCTATCTGTTTAGTTCTCAAACATTCTTGGATGCAGTTGGAGATCTATCCGAGTGACTGGTAGAACTACAACTTGCGCCGCTAGATACGATGTGAGCATCAGCACAAAGTTATATGGACGAATTTGAAGGAAAGTATGGCATGAAAAGTATTCCACTGGCTGTCTTGCTCCCTAGGGAAGCAATTGGATTGTACCTAGATGGAATACAAGCATGACATTATGACACCGAATCTATGAAAGAATATATGAAGACTATCACGGAGAGTTCACCAAGAGAATGATATTTTGGTAGTTATTATTTTGACCAATATGGTGATGCTATTTGATTAGAGTATATGGTTCAAGAGATCAGAGATGGAGAGTGAGTCATGATAGAGCAATAGAATCAAATCTTTGAAATCTAATAAACAACAAAACATATGGATTGGTGATGTATTTTGTCCAACACATTGATTTATGGACTAATAGCTTTTGTCTATTCTGGCTATCTAGCACGATGAAAGTTTCTGCATCTATGATTATGATCGACAGTAACATTCATCGGGTATTGTTTGTATGCATATAGCGCTAGCAGAGATATAAAAATGCTTCTTTTGATGATAGGGCTGATAGTAGTGAGTTCGTTCGTGTATTATGTGATGTTGAAACGATTCCCCAACGAAAAACAAAGACACTTGTTTTGACTAGTTTTTACGTTTGGATTGGCTCTGTTGTTTGAGAATGCTATTGGATACATTTTTGGTTCTCTCTCGGTAAGCCTAACATGACTAGAGTTTTCTTCCATCACGTTGTTTATCATTTTTGTACTCATCAATATCATTATACGGTATATCTTTGGGCAATCATACTTCGGTAGAGTCATGAAAGGTGTTGATGAGAATACAAAAACTATACGTAGCTTATGAGTAAACACATCCATGCGAATTCAACTATTATTTGGAGTGTTCTTTGTGGTGTTGATGGCGGCAGCTTTATTGATTGTGTCCCAATCACATCTAAGAGCGTCTGATGCATTATTCTATATGGTCAAATGAGTAGGATTGATGATCCTAGTAGGAGTGGCTAATAAGGAATATGTCATGCGGTGAGCGCTTTTCTATGTATTAGTAGAGTATCTTGTCTTTGTTGTGTTCGCGCAACCGATCGCATACAAAGAAACTCTCATACTAGGTATCATACTAGCGGTATTACTGACAAAACCGGAGGGATTGTTTTCTCGTTCAACAAGGAAGAACTAAGACACGCTTTTATTCAAGACAATATAATGACCTGGTGATTTGTTTCCTCAATACTCATCTTATGATGTATCTTTTATGTGCTCTGAGCTGGTCAGAAATTTTTTGTGAAGATCAAGTGAACGCTTGATTTTTCTTATCTGGGTATCATTATTATTGCATCATACATCACAGTGTTGATGAGTAAT
>JAHDGZ010000009.1:32920-38683 GCA_020631605.1 bacterium | reverse complement strand
AATCACATCTTCACGATATGTTGAGTAAGCGACATTGCTTCACTTCATGCAGTATCTATATCCGCTAATTTCTCTTCTGGCCAATCCAAAAGATGAACTGAATTTCAGTCACTCAAGGTTTTATAAATATGCTCAGTAACAAATGGCATAAACGGTGACGCTATACGACAGAACTCCAGCAGTACTGTATAGAGTGTCTGATACGCACTATTTTTGTCATTGTCTGATTCTGATTTCCAAAATCTTCTACGACTACGACGAATATATCGGTTGGTGAGATTATCCAAGAAAACGCCCAACAGACGACTTGCTTCTTGTATATCATAGTTCTCAAGTCTATCGGACACTCTTTGTTTTAAGAGTTCTAGCTCACCCAAGATCCAGCTATCTAAAACATTAGACAACTCTCATGAGTCATTCCTTGAGGCTTCTCGTTCATCTATATTCGCATAAGTAACAAAAAATGAGAATGCATTTCGTAGAGGAAGTATATAATTTCTCAAACTCTCTCCTATTCCTTCTTCTGTAATAGACGTATCTCCTGCATTGAACAATGGAGAGGTCAGAATACTCATCCTAATCGCATCTCAACCATATTGTTTGAACGTTGGTTTTGGGTCAGGGTAATTTCCTAGTGACTTAGACATTTTACGACCATCATTTCCATACACAACACCATGACAAATAACATTCTTGAATGCTGGTTTATCAAACAATATGACACCCAATACATGCATAACATAGAACCATGCTCTAATCTGACCTGTATACTCTACTATATAGTCTGCAGGAAAACTTGCTTCCATTTTCTCCTTGTTCTCAAATGGATAGTGCATTTGTCCATATGGCATAGAACCTGATTCTACCCAACAATCTAGAACTTCAGGAATTCTTACATATTTGACGCCATTTTTTTCAAATCGAATATCATCAATAAACGGACGGTGTAGATCAAACTCTGCATCACGATCAGTATCCCAATACACTGTTTTTTGTGTCTTCTCATCGACTCTCTTCTCAAGTCTATTTGAACCAGAAAGTTGTAGTTCATACAATTCTTCTCTCGATCCAAGAACAATAGCATCTGACGCTTCAATAGTTCATTCTTTGAGGGCCTCTTCTGGTACATAAACTGGCATTGGTGTACCTCGATATCTTGTCCTAGAAATACCTCGATCTGGAGCAGATTCTATAGATTTACGAAATCTACCTTGCTTGAAGTGACCAGGATATCGATTAATTTCTTCGTTCTTGTCTAATAGTTTTTGTTTCACTGATTGAATATTTACAAACCAGCTATCTTGTGCTTTGTAGACCAATGGTACATTGGTACGAGGACAAAAAGCTACACGATGAGTAATTGATGCCTTTTTGAAAAGGAGGTTCTTTTCTTTTAGTTTTTCACAAATGATGTCATTCGCATCTTTATAATACATTCATTCAAAATCAGCAATTTCAGCTGTATACTCACCTCTTTTGTTCATTGCTTCTGACATATAGATTCACTCAGCTTTGGCTAGATTGAAATCATCTTCTCCAAACTCCGGAGCTTGGTGGACAATTCAAGTTCCACTTTCGTCTGTAGCAAAATCTGCTTGCAATATAATGTGTTTTCTCGGCATCACAGCTAGCATTTCTCCATTTGTTCAAAGCATCTGATTAGATGTGTAGTAGTCAAATGGTGGCTGATAAGACAATCATAAGAGTTTCTCACCAGAAAATTCTTCTACTATAGTATATTCTTGTCATTTAAAGACTTCTTCTACTCTCGCATGTGCGACGATATAGTGTTGAGATCAACTTTGTTGTGATGTTACAAGTGCATAAGTAAGTTCTTTATTCACTCATAAAGCCATATTAGCTGGGATAGTCCATGGTGTTGTTGTTCGCGCAAGAACACATGTATTCTCTGGAAAAGTATCTTGGTCCTTGAATGGAAAGCAGACGGTAATTGCTGGATCATTCACTTCTCCATAGCTATCATCCATAGCTACTTCAAAATTACTTATTGGAGTTTCTAGTTTGGTAGAATACAAAGACACACGCTTTCCTTTATAGATCAGTCACTTGTCCCATATCGATTTGAATACCCACCAAACGGATTCCATATAATCATTATCCATAGTCTTATAGCTATTCTCAAAATCTACCCAACGACCAAAGTTATCAACATACCATTCTCGTTCAGCACTCGTGCTACGAGTGTAGTTATAACATTCATTGATAAACGTCTCTACTCACACTTTCTCTATATCTAGTCATGATTCTAATCATAGTTTTTTTTGTACTTTCTGTTCTATAGGTATTCCATGACAATCTCGTCACCACACACGTTCCACACGCTTTCATTTCATTGTATGATAACGAGGTATCACATCTTTTGCTACTGATGAAGCCAAGTGACCATAATGGGGCAATCACGTAATAAATGGAGGTCCATCATAGAATCTATATGGCTTATCTTCTGGTTTTGAAGCAATAGATTCTTCAAAAATATGATTATCTTTTCGGAATTGTGAGATTGTTTGTTGTATCTCTCGTAAATGTGGTCTTGTTGGCTGTGGATCGAAACTCATTGTTATTTTTTGTATGATAAATACTGTTACTCTAGTATATAGCCAAAGATAGTAGAAAAATCAATCTGAGTCTAGTCTTTGTGTGATTTAATCGAAACAACTCCTATCCAATGAAAAAGATCGTAACAAGTATAGAGTTTTTGAAAAAAAAGATAGGCTGTAATACCTATCATATAGAATCTGCAATCGTTGCAATCACACTCATCATAACAGCTCTCATTTCTCAACAATGACGAATTGAGCGAATAGGTGTTCTTGCTGTTTTCTTCACATTTGGGCACGTTAGTGTAGCTGATAGATTAGAAGAAAAAGAAAGTATCAGACAACAAAAAAAATGATATAAACAAGACGATGAATCAGTATGGTGCTATTACAAACTAGAAAGATATTACTACGCAAAAGAAATTTGTTGGTTTGCATACTTTGTATTACTCGGTGCTCGATCCGCTCTTGTAGGAGTTGTCGTATTTCTTCTCTATTGACCTTGGAGAAAGGCATGGAGAAAATATGCTACTCCTTCAACAGAGAAACAATCATAAAGACATCTTTTTCAGTCATCTTATAATGATTTGGCAGATTGATCGTCATCGAAGCAATTCTTTCTGCAACTGGGCACTCTCATGGAGTATATCCAACATCTTGTAGCAAGACTCAATGTGGAGCAATCACACGTTGGTACCAATCCCCAGGGAATATATTGTTATCTTTGAGCATCTTTTCAACTAATGGTCTCTTTTTCTCTGAAAGCAATAGAACACATCTGAGATAAACATCAAAGAAATCTGTTGAATCTCTATAGACAATATTATCTCATAAGCATGAGTAGAGCTGCTGTGTATGAACTTTCCTGGCTGCATTATGAAGATCTATATACTGAATTTGCTGGAGAGCCAAGGAAGCTAGTGGAGAAGGCAGAGAGAATGAAAGATCGGTATAAATGCATTGTTTTTCTTCGAGAGAAACAATCGTAGGAAAGAGCTTCATTTTTCCTGCCATTCGATAGAAAATCTTTCAAATTCTAGCCAGATCGTACAAAACATAGCTAATATATCACACTATCGCATAAAGCAGATTCCTGATCATGACCAGATGCGAAACAGATCTGAGAGTAAGCGCATCGAGCCACTCATTATGAGTTTCGTTTTTTTGATTAATGAGAAGCATTCATCAATTGACCGATGAGATAATCTTATCTCTCCCAAAAGAAAAGATACTAACATCTCACCGCAATCATGCTTTCTTTCACTGATATGCTGCACCCAGGCTATGTGCACAGTCTTCAAGGATTGAGCAATCATATTGTTGACACAATGATGCAATCAGCTTCATGTCTGCAACCATTCCCAAGGTATGTTGTACTACAACTACAGAAATTTTTTCTGATTGAAGCTTTTTTTCCAAATCTTCAACATTCATATTGAGGGTAGATTCATCAATATCTACATAACATGGCACTCATCATGCAGCTAGTATAGCATTGATCACTGACACACATGTATATGCCTGTACAACAACCTTGTCTCAATCAGAAATTCCTAAATACGATAGTCCATGCTTCAATGCTGATCTAGCATTGTAGAAAGGGACAGTTCTGTTTTCTTTTACTAACGCGTCATCTCCTAGGAGATACGTAGAAAAAGCAATTTGCAAATCCAGAATGGGCTGCTTAGCATTCCACTTCCAGGGCTGCAACAATAGGCACAAGGCATGGAAAGCTTGCTTTCTACTAACAGTAGTAAGAAATGCTGCAAAGATAGAACGTTTCATGACTCTTGTGATAGGAAGAAAAATTATTCTGTTGGTCTAACATAATAGTATCCTCTTTTGTGTCTCCTAGCTCATTCTATAGCATAGGTCATTCGATATTTTTGAGAATAGATGAGATCATGAGCATGGGTGAGATAATGATCTGATCAGCCAAATCATCTCTTGAACATACTTGGTCATCGCAATGGATGTTTTTTGTTGTCATCTGGACATACTCCTCGGAAGTTGTGATGAGTACATCAGAGAGATTTTGCATATTTGATTGCCTCTCGCTGACATACATACGCAGGAGAGAACTTAGGATGTTTGATATCTGACACTCACAGATAGTATACTGACCATTTACCAAAACAGATGCTTATCACGGAAGCCTCTAAATGTCATTCATAGTAAGCATTGAAACAAGATATCTGACTCTCATCAAAATATTCAAACAGAGACTCAATAAATGCAGGAGAAAAAGCTACATATTGTAGTTTCCCATTAGTTCTTTTTGCATGACGTTGATGTTCATCAATGAAATGAGTAATGCTTGCCTTGGTATTTTCTTTTTTGATAGTTACTCACTCTTTGTATGCTCTCTTGATCATATATCTTGTTGTTTTTCTCATATTTTTGAGAAGCTCATCTTCACTCAGTGTTAGATCGAGGATATTACTTTCCTCAACATGAGCATGTATAGGAGCAAAAAGATAGTTGAGTTTTTTATAGGACGCAAGATTCTCTTTAGTGTTTTCTGTCACTCCATTGATTCTCAAAAATCGACAATTATAGCGACCGCATAACTTTTTCAACTCTGGTGTCACTGCCTCCAAAACATCAAAATAATCACCTACTATAAGAGGACTATGAGGAGCCAGTAAATATCTTCATCTTCTAGCTGCATGCTTGATTAACTGCATCACTCAGATCCATTTTTCTTCATGGACTATCGCCACTCTTATAATTTCATGTCCTAGTGCTACATTGACTTCTCACCACTCCCATGAACTCAAGAAACTATAGAATGAAATATTTTCTACAATAAATCTATTTCGTTTTTCTTTGTCTCTCGTAACTTCTTCTAAATGATAATCCATATATTCAATGCATAATTAAAAATCTTACTATCAACGCAACCTATCCAAAAATTTCATAGATCACTGCTCCCTTCACAAGAAGATAAACAAACTATTGGTTCTAGTCAGTTCCTCTAACATGTCAAAACTTTTCTGACTTCACACGGCATAACAATCTACTACTGTTTTGCTGGTTCAGGCTAATCATTCACTTACAAAATGAGTATAATTTTGACCGGTTAGGTAGATGAAATCAACATCACTTTCTGCCAAAATATGTCACAATCTACGATGAGTCTCTTCTGCCTCATCTCAGAGTTCATTAATCTCATTGATAACGACCACTCTATGGTCATGTGGTC
>JAHDGZ010000009.1:16808-32820 GCA_020631605.1 bacterium | reverse complement strand
GACCATTGATCAAATAGTTCCTATCTCACCTGGTGTGTCTCAACCCATTTCGCACACAAATCGATTAGTATCCTGGTCTAAATCACTAAGGAGAAAATGAGCTATCCCTTTCACCGTATTGATATTCCCTTCAGTTCTTTGGACTGAGTAGCTGGTAGATAACATAGTAGTAAGAAAATTCTTAATAGTTGATTTTCCATAGCTTCCACTTATAGCCACTACCTGCTGAGAACTATTCCCAGCCAATGCAGACCTTGCTTGTCCAACAAGTTTTTTGGTCATAAACCAATCAACTGGCTGAAAGACAAAGGAAAGCAATCATACAAAGAACGGCAAAACAAGTTGTAGAAAAAGAAATCATGGCCACCCAACTGACTTACTAAAAAAGATCAACAAGAGCACTACCACCAACTCAGCGAACAAAAATGTTACAAAAAGTCTATTGGTAAACTGTGGAAGCACAAATCATCTACGAATTCACGCGACAATATTCACTGATTCAACCAGTACTCGTCAGATAAAACAAGCAAATCAGATTCACAATCACTCTCATGGAGATCATCAGACACTCGCTAGATAAGCAACCAACAAGACAAGTCTCAGTAACTGTTTCTTATTGAAAAGTGCCTTCTTTCATCATTGAGAAAACAGATATTCCTTGTATTTCGATCGTCTGTATTCTTTTAATTGGAAAATTTGTAGCCATGCAAACAGATCCTTATGATAAGAAACAGCTATCAACAGAAAAAAGAGAACAAATAACAATCGCATAGCAAAGAAGGGCTACGTTATGATAAAAAATCTACAATATGTTTGGTCAACAGTTCAGGATTATGAAGGTGAATTCCATGTCTTTCGCCCTCACAGACAACAAATGTAGAGTTTGCAATCAGGGAATAAATTATTTCTCCGTCAGGTAATGGTGTATAAGTATCCTTAGATCATCGTACAATAAGAGTGGACACAGATACACTTTTCATTAGATCACGTACATCATGGTGCACAACATTGAGAAACGTTTTCTTCAATAATGGATTTTCAGCTTTCAAATAATCATGTCAACCTAGTGCTCTATAAATGAAACTTCTTACCAACTTATACCCAGGCACTCAAGAGAATAATTTAAATACACCAGAGACAAGAGCTCCCAATCTACGCTTCAGACCAGGTGGATGAGCAATTCAAGCACTGTTTATCAAGATCAATTGCTTGATACGAACATCTTCTGTAGCTAGCTTGATACTAATACGTCATCAATTACTGTGTCAGATAAGATAATATGATCAAAGTCCCAATGTATCTACAAACAAAGAAACAAAATCAGCATACTTCTGAGTATCATAAATCTCACTCATTGTAGTTTCTCCAAATCAAGGAAGATCAGGGACATAAATGGCGTATCCTTGTTTCGACAACAATTCAGCAACCCCTTTCCACGAGTGCTTACTTCAACCCCGTCAATGGAGAATCACTAAAGGGAGATCATTATCATCTCCATACATGAGGTATCTCACTTTTTCATTTCCAACTGCTGCAGTTAATTCTTTCACACTCTTGTACTAGGGATAAATCCTGAATATTTATCTTACAAAAATAGCTATAATGAAATAGTTTACCATAGTATTTCATCGATTTGGGAGCCGAATTTATGCTTGAGATGCAAACCAAGCGTTCTTTCTCTTTTTCCACCAAGATTCCTGTCTTCATAGAAATTGAACATCTTGGGGGTTCAGCAAAAGTGCTTCCACTGCCTCTTCCAAATAGATTGTATTTTGACTACCTTTAAAAAAAACAAAGCTAGGTTGCTTATGAGCAGATATATAACTATGCAAAGCTTGTCAGGCATCACGTGATGATGCATAGATACTCAATGGTTTTGTATAACCTAAAGCCTCTAGCTTACGTTTTGTGTATACTACTTCAGTTCAAATGAGATATAGTTGATCTGGCGCATAATCAAAAAGATAGTCAGCCAACTCTTCATGTTTTTCTTTGCTCGCAGAACCCAGTTCTCTCATCTCGCCAACAACTAATACTCTTGAATATTTAGGAAAAAGTTTCTCATGTATCGTATGAGCAAAATCAATCATCATACGCATACTTGCAGGAGCTGCATTATAACTTGAGTCCATCAACAAAGATTTATTGATTCATGCAAAAAACGCACATCTTCCTGGTTGTTGTGTATATGCAATAGTATTAGGTATATATAAGTCTATCAAATAACGCTGTGCAAGTATATCTGCAATACTCAATCACAACGAAACATAATCATGCTCTACCGTTGCATACACATTCGTAGTAATTCAGTATTTTCTCTTTCAAACAACATAATGTGCATGTGTTTGTACAGCAGATCAATCAGCATGATAATCAATGTCTTCAGCATAGTGTAAAGATTTTTCTCAGTGACCATACCGCAAAACATCTACACCACTTCTCGATTCCATTCATGCAACTAGCACATCATCAGTATTCAAGTAGACCACATCCTTAGCAGATGCTACTAACAATCATTTCTCCTGAGCAATAGCTGTGGCATCTCACATCTGCATACTATGAACACTATCTATTCTTGTTACTATTGCTATATCCGGCACAACCACATCAACAAGTTGTCTCATTTCTCAAGGAGTGTCAATTCAGTACTCTCCTATGAAAATATCGTATTTGACTCCTCTATTGAGTACTCATGCGCTCATAGCAGTCCAGAACAGACCAAAAAAGCTTGAAAAAGATGGACTGAAACTCGATATCCCCAACAATGAGATGAGAAATCACAGTTCACCGTTAAAATTTTTAGGAGAGGTAGCAACAACCTTCTCTGGAAGAGCTATATCTAAAGTTTGAGCAACAATCATTCTGCATGTAGTTTTTCAGACACTTCATGTGACTCCGATGACATACGGGTTCATACGTTTGATATAGCGATGAACTAGTCTACTCACAATAGTGATATAGAAGTTCCACAATATTTTTTTCATGAAGGTACAATATTATTTACTAATTAGTCATCCAATAACGGATCTGGCAATAAGTTTTATTTTCTTATATGATGAAATTTTGGGTGTCTGAGAAAAAACATCATAGTGATTATCCTCTATCTCATCAAGAAAAGAGCTATATATATCAACAACTAGTTGCGTCATTGGAATTACATCCTTTGGAAGACAATGCATAGTATCTTGTACATCCGAGTAATATCAACGAGCCTTACTAATAAGCTCCTTCATAAGAGAAACCCACTCATCTGCATCTTGTATATGAGGTATACTTTCCTTCTCAAGATTATATTTCTCTAAAAGATCTTTAGGAAGATATAATATACCAATAGAATAATCTTTTTTGATATCTTTAAGAATATTAGTCAAATGCATAGCGTAACCTATTGTCTCTGCTAGTTTGAGTGCGTGAGGTCCCTTAATATTAAATATATGTAACATGATCATTGCTAAACTAGATGATCAGTTGTACATGTATGTTTTGAGCCCCTCATCATATGTTTCTATTTCATCTTCTTTGAGATCTGTAAACATAGCCTGAAAAAAGAGTTCAATAAGTTCTTCAGGTATAGCGTAAGTGTTAACAACATATCTCATTGAATTAATAATCGGATGATGAGAGAAGTTGGTATCCCTAGAACATTGTCGATCTTGATGCAATTCTTGTAGTTTATTAGTAGTTTCATCTCCTAGGTAGAGGCGAATTTCATCTACTAGATCATCTATATAACGAGCAAATGAAAAAGCAACCATAGTTGGATCTCTCAAATCCTTTCTAACAAAGAGCAAAGCTGAACGATTATAACTTCATGGACGAAGATATTGAAATATATCACTACAATAGGAAAAATCTATGCACAACTTTCTACCTAATCGTCATATAACATGAACAAGATCATCTCAACTCTTTTTCTCTAAAGCATGTTTTTGTGACGTACCCTCATAGTACGTATTAGTTTTTTCTCACAGTTGTAACATGTCCAAAGAATGAATATAAAACTACTGTTTCATTAGGCAGTATGCCTTACCTGTCATTACTTTTGATCATTTTCTATGATCAAAAATATCCAATGTATGAGTAGAAAATCATGTCTGGGAAGCAATTTTTTCTATAATATCATATCAGTATGGATGAGTCTTGATCTTAAATTTTTTCTTATTCAGTACGTGAACAAACTCACGTCTTTGAGGGAAAAAAGTAAATATCCATCTACCTTCAGTAGTTAAGATACGATAAACCTCAGAAAACAAATCCTCTAAATTGTCTATATGCTCTAATACAAAAAAAGTCGTAATAACATCAAACTCATTATCTGATCGAGGTAAGACATCTTCCATACTTGTGACTACCTTTTCTACATCAGATCATGGGTGGGTTTCCAAGAGTTTGGTACTAATATCAGCAGCAACAAAACGTGCATACTGTAGGTCCGCAAATCGATGATAAGTCCTTCCATCTCATGCACCTAAATCCAAGACTGACTTTCCACTCATATCTCTATGAAGAAATTTTCTCCATTCAGCACGATCAAAATCATCTAATCGTTCATGGTATACAGCATAAGCACTGCCCAAAGTATCATATCCATCTTCGACTCATTTAACCTCTACTTTTTCTGTATCATATCACATATGCTTTTCAAAAAACACCTAAAGTAATCTCACTAACTAGAAAAGAATATATTAGAAAAAGTCTTGTTTTGTTCCATCATCAAGTATCATATCTCTGACAACTGGTGTACGCATACCTACAACTGCTTTGTACTCATCAATCTTCTCTTCCATATCAGCTTCTGGTGGTGTAAGCAACGCATCCAGTTCATCAATCTTACCAGCAGCAGACTTCAAACGGTAATAATATCTACTGAGATCAGATACAACCTTAGATAGATCTGTATTTTTTGCCAAGAGTTCTGATGCTTTTTGTTTGAGAATAATATTCTGCTGTGTGTACTCTTCTAATTCATGTTGAAACAAAGAAACATCTTTTTGGGCATCATGAAGTGATGTCCTTAGTTCATCTATTATTGACCTATCAGCATATCTGAGATAGAAGATAAGATATCACAAGCTTAATCCTATGATAAAAGCTAGTACAGCATACAGTGTCATGTACATTCAACAAATAGATAAATACTCTTTTCAATACACTATATGTAGTCTTCCTTCATTTTTTTGCAAACAAAAAAACGTTACCCATGGGTAACGTTCTGTTGTAACAAAAAAAATGAAATTCTTCTGTTATACTAGACAAAAATTATAGTAATTTTTTATCTTAGTGCTTTTCTGAAGTCAGAACCAGCTTTGAATGTAGGAACGTCCATAGCAGGAATCTGAATCTTTTGAGTTGGGTTTTGTGGATTAACTCCAGTTCTAGCAGCTCTGTGAGATTTCTTGAATGTACCGAATCCTGAGATTCTTACATCATCACCTTTTTTAACAGAAGCGATTACCAAATCAACAAATGTGTTAAGGAAATCACCAGCTAGTCTTTTAGTTACTCCTAGCTTACTAGCCAAAGCATCGATCATTGCAGTTTTTGTCATTCGAATGAGAATATAACAAGATAAAACTGTTACCACACCATACTAGGTTTGCCACTGGCGTTTTCAATAGATTCTATCACTATTGAGGTTCTGCACAACAATACCAAAAAAAACGAGATACGCCCCACATAAAGGCACAAATGACGATCATAGAAAAGTGACAACTATTAGTTATAGTTGACAAAAAGAAAAAAGAACGCACAATTAAGATAGTAGTTTTCTCAATCTATATAAGGCTCTTGAGAGTCTTTTCCTCACTGCCTGTTCAGTGAGATCCAAATCTTTCGCAATAGTTGCATAATCTTTTGAGTCTATAAACTTGAGATAAACAATCTCATATGAAGTTTCATCAAGATGCTTCATAGCAGATATGATACGATCATAATCAAAAGATTGAGCAAAAAATTCTTGCACATCATCATCAGAAGCTAGTGTTTCTTCTATTCAAAGAGAATCTTCTTGAGAAGAAAAATCTGTAAAGTGTTGTTCACGTTGTTTCTTAAAATAGTCTTTAAGGTGATTTTTAAAGATAGTCCATACGTATCAAGCAAACTGATCTGGCTTACCTTTGAAACGACTCAAAACACGCCAAAGCTTTACATAAAAATCACTCAATACGTCTTGGAGGTCTTGTTCATTAAGATAATAACGGCTTTGTACAAAACCTGCAAAAGTATCAACAGTTTGGCTGTAGAAACGAGAAAAACATTGCTTATCTCAAGACAGTAATTGTTGTATAAATGTATTATCAAAGCCAAACATAGACACCAATGTCAAACAAAAGAATTATCTAAATCTACAAATACGAGAAAAACTTACAAGGTATTAGACGAAAAATCAAGAAGTCTGTGACTACATCAATTTTTGTAAGACAATTTTATGAAACAAGCCATCTGAAAAAGCTGAAGGTTTTACTCAACCAATACACGCTAACACCTGGTCTTCATCTACATCTACTAATGGAACAGACAGTTTAGCAATATCAATATGCTCTAGTCATTCTTTAACTTTACAAGCGCAGACAAAACAAGCTCATGAGCAACAAGATACTGGCATCTCAAAATCATGATCTTCAGCCATTTGTGCGAAACTTTGATTCTCAGTAGCTGGGAACTCCTTGAGAATATTTCACTCTGTATCCTCTATCACTATCTGTATTCATGCTTTATGAGTATTTTCTGTTAGATATATATATGTCATTGGTGTACAAAATAAGCTTATAAAGTATTTATGATTGTTCTATTAATTCTAGGAGTACTCTTTCTGCAGATTCACTCTGTGTATCACGATATTCATCCAAGTAGATATCCTCATCAAAATCAACAATAACATCAGGCGTAATTCACACCTCATCTATCAGTGTGTCATTGGGACTAAATCGTTGTCATACAGTAAATTTCAATCATGTATCGTCAGAAAACTCATGAAGTGTTTGAATACTTCATTTACCAAAAGTTTGCGTTCAGACAATTCTCGCTCCAATTTTTTCACGTAATGCTAAGGCAATAATTTCTCATGCTGAAGCAGTCAGTTCATCTACCAATACTACTACTGGCAATGTAGAAAGTACGGCCGGTCACTTTGATCTAAAAACATCATCGGCAAAATGAGGATACTCTGCACGAACAACCAACTCTCCTTTCGGGATAAACCAGGAACTAATACGAACTGCTTCTTCCAAAAATCATCATCAATTTCACCTAAGGTCAAGTATGAGTCATTCTATATTTTCATCGAGAAGTTTCCTAATTTCTTGAATAAACAAAGTATCTGTCTGCTCACCTATCAATGCTATCGTCATCTTACCAACATCTTTAGATCATACTTTTTCCACAGAAGAAATCACAGAGGGTTGCTTAAGTGCAGCTCTCGTAACTTCTACTTCCAGCAAACTTGCTTCAGATCCATCTCTGGATTTTCTCAAAACAATCAACAGCACTTGTGATCACTCAGGACCACGGATTCTATTGACAGATTCTTGAAGCGTTTCATCTGCTACAGAAAGTTCATCTACCTTGATAATGACATCCAAAGGCTTCAATCATGCACTAGCTGCTGGAGATCATTTTAGCACCTGTTCTATCATCACACCTTCATCTTTTTTAACCACTACTGCTCCTATTCATTCAAAATCTCTTTCTCCTTGAAGATCAGCTATAAATTCAGAATTTTGTTCATTATCAAAATAGCTAGTATATGGATCGCCTATTGCTTCAACAAAAGATTTGATTGAACCCTTCTTCATTGTTTTCAAATCTATTTTCTCCTTTTTGTAATAGTCAGAATCTAAAAGATTATAAATCTCTGTAAACTTTTTATTCACATCATCAAAATCAACATCTCATGAAAGTTGCCTTACTGGTTCCTTAACAGATATTGTATCACCTATGAGCGACCTTACTCATCATTGTTGAGTAATGGAAAAGATCAAAAATCAACACAACAATCAAAACAAAAAAGTTAATCGTCACAATCAACGTCACTGATTTTTCATACAATTAGAAAGAGAGCTTAGTAAATTTTATAGTCGAACATTATGATAAACATTTCATATTTTTCATCATGTCACAAAGACTACATCCAAACGGATATCAAATTCTTTATATTTATTCCCAGCTTGCAAGAGGAAATACCTTATTGTTCTTTTTAGAATTGAAAGTTTTTTTGCTGTAATATAACCACATAAATCAGACATCGTATTGGTGACCTTCACTTCTACAAAAATGATGGTCTTTTCCTTCATCAAAATAAGATCTAGTTCTCAACCACGTATAGTAAAATTTCTATCAATACAATTGTAGCCTTGATTTTGATAATATAACAAAGCGCAAGATTCTCACTCATATCCAATGTGTTTTTTCATCATCAGCAACATTAGAAAATAGAGACAATATCATTTAGATACAGATAATGCGAAGAATAAAAAATGAAAAAACAATATTGACTAAAAAGAGAAAGTGTATATAAGGAGATGTTTGATAATAAGTTAAAATTAACAATGCAAGCAAACAACTTCGACAAACCTAGAACATGGTCAAAGAAAGACAACGCACAAATCTTAACACTTGCACAAGAGCTTCAAGAAAAAATAGAGGAACTCGGAGATGTGCTTAAAAAACTAAGAGAAGAAAGAAAAGTTTGAGCAATAGATTTTGGACGATCTATCGACAAAGTTCTTTCAGATGAGTTATTTTGTCTTCCAATTAAATCATACTGAATTAGAAGAGAGGTTTTTGATAGACTCATAAAAACCATTAAGAAGACATGCCTAAAACGAATGCATGAAGATCATGAAAGAACTCTCCTTAGCTTAGTTCATGCAGTGGCAGACAATGAAGATGAGGAGCATATGCGGTTACCAACACTATCCATCGCACAAAAAGAACTGATACACTCAATTCTGGAAGAGAACCATAAAACTGTAGAAAAGTTAGATACAGAATATTCATGAAACAATATAAGTTACAGCATTGAGTCACTTACAAAAATTAGGTTTGAGTTACAAAATCCCGATGTTTTATTATATATTGGGCAATATATTCGTCAAGATAGGAATCAAGGAGATTTACGAAAAATACTAACTGAATGAGATGAAAAAGCTGCGTTTCTTAATATAAAAAGAATCATGAACTCATGAAAACAATATGATCCAACAAAAGAACACCGTGTCTTTGATTATCAATTGTTTGCAAAAAGGGAACAGGGTCAAATCACTGGTTACACTGTAAAAGAAAACTGTACACCAAAAGAACTACTTAAGATTATATATGAAGGCATGAGTCTAGAGCAGATCACTCAGCACCTCTCAAAGGAGAGCATGACACTGATACACATTCTCAAACGATATGACACAAAAGCACTACCAGAATGATCGTATGTTTTTTACAGTGTTATTGGGTGACAAATAACTGCCATCCCACTTTCCAAAATGGACCCTCTATACAAAGGTCAAAGAGAGCCTTTTTCTTGGGGACCATGATGGAACTGATTTTCTTTCAAGCCAGTGAATAGTCATTTCACTAAATGATATAAAGGGATAGAAGAGTTCTTAAGGCTGAACATAGAAGATATTCTACTCTGAGATGTATATAGGCATGAGCAAACATTTGATGATCAATTAATAAAAAAAGGAACCACGCTATTAATGCGAAGTCCCACTGAAATGCTTATTGAATGACAAGATGAATAATTCCTACTGTAGTCTTTCTGCTACTTTAGTCCAATCAACCACATTCCATCGTGCAGCAATATAATCAGGTCTCCTGTTTTGATAATTGAGGTAATATGCATGTTCTCGGACATCAATACCTAGCAATGGATGAAGATTTGACATGACTGGATTGTCCTGAAATGATGTTCTTTTCAATACTAATTTTCCATTTTCATCTTGGCATAATCGTGCTCGACCACTACCAAATACTGTAGATGCTTTTTGTGTGAATTGTTCTTTAAATGAGTCAAAAGAACCAAAAGTCTCATTGATCATATCAGCCAATGCTCATTCAGGAGCACCTCATCAATCAGGTCACATAGTTGACCAAAAAATTGAGTGGTTAAGTCGACCGCCACCACTATTCACAACAGCTTGACGCTTCTCTTCAGCAATTTGATCAAGATGTGAAAGAATGAATGACATATTAGTTTCTGATTCCAATGCAGTTCACTCCAATGCAGCATTTACTTTGTTTGTATATCACTGGTGGTGTTTACTATGATGTATTTCCATAGTACGTGCGTCTATATGTGGTTCTAATGCATCATACGCAAAAGAGAGCTCTGGAAGAACAAATGTCATAACAAAGAAAAAAAACATAAAAAATTGATACTCCTGTATTACTCGTTCTATTTGTACTTGCAACCAATCTTTAGATAATCACTATCTTTTAGTATCTTTAATCTCTTACCACTTTCTTCATGAAAAGATTTTTTTCTACCATTATTCGATTCATCTTACTCTTACTTATCTTGGCTATTTTAGGAGTAATTTTCTTCCCACAAACAGCTGTACAATTCTTTGGAGAACAACAAAAAAACTCTATCAAAGCATCTCTCTGATGTGACACACCAGTGATTGATGCAGACATAGACTACAGCAAAGAACTTAACACAATAGAAATGAAACTAGATTCGATCATTGAAACAATCAACGACACTGAAGCATCAAAAATTGTTGAAGAAAAAGCTGTAGAAAAAGTAGTTGAAAAAATCGAGAAAGTTGAAGAAATTGAAAAAACAGACACAAAAGAACCGGAAAACGAATGAACAAGAACAGAAAAAAATATCGAAAAAGAACAAGAAGAGACCAATACAGTAGTAGCTGAAGAAGAATAGTCTCAATAAATCAGATATCAAAGAAAAAACTTCTCATGTATGAGGAGTTTTTTATTTTCGATTAATTTTCTGATGTCACTCTGATTCAAGCAATGTATTTGCTACGTCAAAATGACCACACCCAAACCAGCCTCTATGTGCTGACAAAGGTGATGGATGTACTGATGTAAGTATATGATGTTTTGATCTATCGATTAGTGATGATTTACTTTTCGCATAGTTTCATCGAAGAAGAAAGACAATTCATGTACGATGCTTTGAAAGAGATTTAATCACAGCATCCGTAAAAGTTTCTCGTCATTTCTTGCGATGAGAAGCAGGTTGTTCTGCTCTGACAGTCAGTATTGCATTGAGCAACAAGACACCCTGATGTGCTCGTGAACTTAGATCACCAGAAACATCATCTACATCTGTAATAGAAGAAACATTATATATTTCTTTATAGATATTTTGAAGTGATGGTGGCAATGGAATATTCTCAGGTACGCTAAAACTCAAACCCATTGCTTGACCCACTCAGTGGTAAGGATCTTGTCATAAAATAACTACTTTCACTTGATCAAAAGGAGTATACTCAAAAGCTCTAAAAATGATATTTCCAGGTGGATATACTATATGCTTATCTGATTTCTCTTTCTTAAGAAAAGCTACAAGATCATGAAAATATGGTTGTGTGAATTCATTCTTGAGTATCCTTTTTCGAGAACTTTCAATAGCTACAGGCATATGTCTACACTATGAATTAAATTATACAAAAAGCGTGTTTAAATAAGAAAAAAATCCATATCTTATTGGCAAATAACAGCAACAATCTATATTATTTATACTACAACAAAAACAAACATTACTTACTATGATGATATTTACATATGATACAAAGCATTTTAAACGTTCTTAAGTATGCTTGAAAAGATATTGCAGACGCAGTGATCTGGTTTTTTTCGATGTTGATTCGAATATTCCTTTTCGTGCTTAGCATAGGAATGATTATTCTTATTGTTGGACAAGTCTATAGCACAGTATTTCTCTCTAGACAAGACTACAAAGACATAACACAATGGGATGCTTTTGCTCAAACATCATATATACAAGATAGAAATGGAAAACAGCTCTATGGATTTTTTGAAGAAGATAGAGAATATGTTAGTCTTGATTCAGTATCCAACACACTAATACAAGCCATTATAAGTGCAGAAGACAAAACATTTCGATCAAACCCTTGATACGACTTAACTGCAATCGCTAGAGCAGCAAAAAACAACTTCTCTCAACTCATGACTGCAGGTCAAATTAGACAATTGCAGTGAGGATCTACCATAACGCAACAACTGATAAAAAATGTCAATCTCTGAAATCAAAAAACTCTACAAAGAAAAATAAATGAAGTGATTCTAGCAAAAGAATTTACTGACATACTCACAGACCATGTGAGAACAAGAAATCCAGAAAAAACATCTGGACAACAATTCTATTTAGCAAAAAAATATGTATTAGAGCTCTACTTAAACTATATCTTTCTTGGGAATCATTCCTACGGTGTAGAATCAGCCTCTAAAAAATATTTTGGTAAATCAAGTAGTGAATTAAGTATCGGTGAAAGTAGCATTATAGCATCTATACCAAAGGCTCCTAGTACATATGACCCATACACCAATACAAAAAAATTAATGTGACACTGGACACTTGAAGAAAACTCCATCACAAAAGTACTACCAACAAGTATGCATCCAGAGATAAAAAATCTCTTATTGCATCAGCTATCTGACAATGTCACAAGAGAAATGCTTACAACAACACTAGCTGGCATCAAAGAAAACAACGCTCCTCTTGAGTACTTCTTCACGCAGTTAGCAAAAATCACCATCAAATCAGAAGAGAGCATATTAGAATTGGATTATACACTAGGAAGAAAAGATTATGTCCTTGGTCAGATGTATCTCAACAATCATATCACTGCAAATCAATTGATTGAGGCATTTGTAGAAACTATTGATCAAGAATTTTTGCCTGTTCACTTTCCGATCAAAGCTCCTCATTTCGTATATTGGGTAAGAGATCTTTTGTTACACGATGAAAAATTTAAAGATCTCAATATAACTGAACAGAAACTATCAAAATGATGATATACGATAAAAACTACCTTAGATTATGATATGCAAACACAAATCGAGCAGCACATAGCGAATAACAACTTTCTTTTAGAATATCACAATGGAAACAACAGAGCTATACTTATTACCAACCCTGAAGATTGAGGGGTAAGTGTGTACCTTTGATCTAGTGACTTCCGAAACGACGAAATCGAAGGAAAAAATGATTTGGTAAAAAGCCTCAAACAACCATGATCTACAGTCAAACCTTTTGTCTATGCATATAGCATGACAGAATTTGAACTTGGCCCAGAAAGTAAAGTCATAGACAATAAATTTCGTGTTGGAGACTATGAACCACAAAACGCCGATGGAAAATTCCGAGGGATGACAACCTTAGCAAAAGCACTTGCTTGATCCAGAAATATTCCCGCACTAAAACTTTTCGATGCCAATGGATGAGAGGCAGCTATGAAACCATACTTGAAAAAACTTGGTTTCACCAGCTTAGATGATGATCACGAATATTGATTATCGTTGGCAATATGATGAGGTGAAAGTAACATGCTTCAATTAGCTCAGGCTTACAGCGAACTGGCACACTCTGGTAGTTTCATCCCATGAATCAACCCAATACTAGAAATCAGAGACGCTGAATGAAAACTTCTCTATGACCATAGAGACGAACTAGAGAAGAACAAAGATACCAAAGAAAGACTTATTCCACTATGAGCATCACGATTAGTGTGGAACATTCTTAGTCAGTCAAACAATGCTCCAAGTGGATGGTATAACATGCTCAATATACCTTCACTACAACACTATGCGATCAAAACTGGAACGTCAGACAAAAAAGTCCTAGATGAGTTTGGGAACAAAGAAACAAGGCCAAAAGATGGCCGATTAGTTTTCTATACTCCAAATACAGTAATCACTATGCGAGCTGGGAATACAGATGGATCAGCAATGAACGAAAAAGCATTTGGGTGAACACTCAACGCACCACTCCTCCAAGATATTGTGAAAACAATGGTTGAACAAGAATATATGGAAGATGAAAACATGTATTACCCAACTGATCAAATAACAAATGGACGTTACATCTCTCCAGTAAACAATTGGAGGCCTGCGAGCATAACTAAATAATTTACAATGAACCTAAGCAACAACAATTAAGCATTCAGAAAAGTATCAATTCTATGTAAGACTCTCTCTTTACCCATAACTTTCATCACACTATACAAGTCAGGAGTTCTTCACGCTTTACACAAAACAATTCTTAACAACATAGCCAAATCTCACGTTTTTCACTTCCATCATCATTCTTTGAATGCTGCATTATTAATAGCAAACTTATGCTTCTGACCTATCTCACGAAGATGAGCAAACCACTCTTGCACTCTTGCTTGTAAAGCATCCCAGCTAGTATCATCTACATCATCTCGGATAGAAAGGAACACCTCTTCATCTTTATAATCAGCAAGAAAAGCTTCTGCATCAGCTTGAGTTAACTTTTCGCTGAAATCTGGATACTCAAGTCCATTGAACAAATCATCATCAAAACATAGCAACTGATCATACACATCATTGTAACGTGCAAACCTTTTAGGATCTTTAGGAGTATGACGCTCTATTCACATAGCAGCAGTCATATAGTCAGGATTTGTCTGCAGCAATGCGTGAAAATCTGCATGATAGACTTCTGACCACTGGAAACATTTTTGATACAATGCAGCATCTGTTAGTCTAGAAAGATATTCTCTATTTACTTGCTCCATTTTCACAATATCAACCAATGCTCATGACTTATTCATCCCGGAGAGCTCAAAGAGATGATCAGCAAAGAACGCATCAACATTCTCTTGTTGCCATCCTTCATAGTTTGGTGACACAATAGTCATCAGATATTCCAAAATTCATTGTTTGGCAAATCATTCAGATACAAGTCATTTCACATCTGCTTCTGGATCTTTCCTCTTAGATAATTTTCTCTTTTTCCCATCATCAGTTTTCAATAGTTGCGCTAGATGTGCATATTGTGGAGCTTGCAATCAACAACATTCAAAAAGTTGCACATGCAGTGGTACAGATGCTAACCATTCTTCTGCTCTGATGACATGAGTTGTACCCATCAGATAGTCATCTACCAAGTGAGCCAAGTGATATGTTGGATATCAATCTGATTTGAGCAAAACACTGTCCTGGAAATGTTCCTGCATATTAACATCTCATCTGATGACATCTTTAAACGTACGCTTTTGTCCATATTCTCCTGGTGACCTCAATCTAATAACATATGCATCACCTGATGCAATTTTTGCAATAATTTCTTGTTCATCTCATCATCTTCGCTGAGAGTAATTTCCATAAATTCCTGGCATCTGCTTACTAACTTTTTGTATTTGTCTTACTTGATCAATTTCATCCGATGACATTCGACATGGATAAGCATAGCCCGTAGCAACCAAGTGTTTCAAAAACACACGATAATAATCTAATCTTTCTGACTGGAGATATGATCAATAGTCTCATCTATCCTCTGTTTCACTAATACGTCATTCATCTGGTTCGATTCAGAAATCACGAAGACCTTGAGACATAAACGTGATACCATTTTCTACCTTTCTATTTTGATCAGTATCCTCGATACGAAGTATGAAGACTCCTTGATTTTGACGTGCCACCAACCAAGGAACCATTCATGCAAACAGTGATCCTAAGTGCAAAAAACCAGTAGGACTAGGAGCAAAACGCGTCACTAACTGACCAGATGGACGATCTGGATAGTTACTTTTAATATCTCCTATACTCTCCTTCACATCAGGAAACAACAAATCTGCTATATGTTGATTATTCATGACTACATATTTTCACACAATAAATTACTTATCTTGTGTAGTGTTTGGCTCCACTCTTGCAATCTTTTCTCTACAAGATGGTAACTCTATTCATTAGAAGAGAGTTGACATTTGATTTAAAGTGTGTAAAAAAATCTTGTTGGTCACAAAAAATGAGTAATCGATCGACACAAAAAAAATGAAAA